>JAUSDH010000079.1 GCA_030650655.1 Candidatus Brocadiaceae bacterium | reverse complement strand
TCAGTCCAGGAAATGCTGGGACACGTCAATATCTCGACTACTCAAATCTATACCCACGTTAGCAAACAGCACTTGAAAGCCGTGCATCAACAGTTCCACCCACGGGCTTGATAAGCACTAATTAAAAAGAAACAGTTAGTCGTAGAATTCCGCCATTTACGATGATTTTTACCACTTGAGAGGGGATGTTTCTGGGGAATTTACTGTATAAATGCATATATGAATGAGCCTTACTTGTCTTTGACCAGGCATGGCATCATAGTTGCTTTAGTTTTACCTTATTAATTTGCATAAGCTCACAATGCAAATCTCTTTGACTTTTCAAAAAATAATTCTATAATAAATCGCGCATGTTACACTATTTACCCATACTGATTTTGTTTATTGTCGCTGCAGGCTTTGCTGTTACCAATATAGGTCTTTCGGCAATTCTGGGCAGACGGAAGCCTACGATAGAAAAGCTCATGCCTTATGAGTGTGGTATTGACCCGGTAGGTTCTGCCAGGGAGCGTTTTTCTGTAAAGTTTTATCTTATCGCAATGCTTTTCGTTATATTTGATATTGAAGTAGTGTTTCTCTATCCGTGGGCGGTGGTATTTAAATCACTAAAATTATTTGGATTTATCGAAATGTTAGTTTTCATAGGCATCCTGCTCGTTTGTTATCTCTATATATGGAAAAGAGGGGGGTTGGAATGGGATTAGAAAGTCATCTTGGTGATAACATCCTGACCACCACTCTGAATACTATGGTAAACTGGGCTCGTAAATCATCTCTCTGGCCTATGCCATTTGGACTGGCCTGCTGTGCTATAGAGATGATGGCCGCGGTTGCTCCCCGGTATGACCTTGCACGTTTTGGTGCAGAAGTCTTTAGATTCTCACCGAGGCAGTCAGACCTGATGATTGTTGCCGGTACGCTTACTTACAAGATGGCATCTGTGGCGAGAAGGATTTACGATCAGATGCCGGAACCCAAGTGGGTTATTGCAATGGGAGCCTGTGCGATTTCCGGGGGTGTGTTTAATACTTACAGTGTCGTTCAAGGCCTGGATCAGGTTATACCAGTGGATGTGTATCTGCCTGGATGCCCACCTAGACCAGAGGCATTGATACATGCCATTATGGAAATACAAAAGAAGATTGAAAAAGAATCTGTATTGAACAAAATAACTGCGAATACTGGAGATAAGCCAAAGATATAGGGGCTGTCCAAAAAGTCTCAAATATGGATTTCAATATATAACCTGTAGGGGCAGGTTTCATAGCTGCCCCTGCATATATTTCGGCTACCAGCCAGAAGGTTTATGGTGGTACAACGTGGATAATGAAACGATAGCTTCGTTAGTAAAAAATAATTTCCCAGAGGCAATTACAGGTTCTGCTATATTTAGAAACGAGTTAACCCTTATCGTAAAGAAGGAATATATTACAGAGGTTGCCGGATTTCTGAAAGGGAATAAGGAACTCGATTTTGATTTTTTATCGGATCTATGTGGTGTTGACCGGGTTGAAACGGACGGCGTTTTCGAGGTGGTATACCACCTCTATTCTATATACAAAAATCATCGTGTCCGTCTCAAGGTGGCAGTTGCATCAAATGATCCCCGCATATCAACCGTGACGGGTGTCTGGAATACGGCCAACTGGCATGAAAGAGAGACCTATGATATGTATGGAATTAAGTTTGATGGTCATCCGGATTTGAGAAAGATACTTACACCCGATGATTTTGAAGGTCACCCCTTACGAAAAGACTATCCAGTCGATGGAAGACAGCCCGCCACACTCAGAGAGATATACCGAAAGGATGAGGCGTGACGGCAATTCCTGCTGCGACAACGACAACTCACCTGATGACCATCAATATGGGTCCGCAACATCCCAGTACACACGGTGTACTGAGGCTTTTGTTGGAACTTGACGGGGAAATGATTATCAAGGCTGTACCTCATATTGGATTTCTCCACAGAGGAGTAGAAAAACTTGCAGAGTACAGGACATACCATCAGTGCATTCCTCTTACCGACCGGTTGGACTATGTAGCGCCATTCTCAAATAACCTGGCCTATGCCCTTACGGTTGAGAAATTACTCGGCATGGAAGTTCCCGAACGGGCGCAGCACATTCGGGTGATTTTGTGCGAACTCACGAGGATTTCTTCCCATTTGTTATGGCTGGCAACCCATGCACTGGATCTTGGAGCAATGACTGTATTCTTTTACTGTTTCAGAGAACGCGAGACGATTTATGATATCTTTGAAATGGTTTCAGGGGCAAGAATGAATCTTTCTTACATCCGGGTGGGCGGCGTGTCAAGGGATTTACCCGGAGGTTTCCTGGAAAAAACGAGAAATTTTATTGCCGAATTTCCCGCACGGCTCAATGAATACGAAACCCTCCTGACGGAGAATATTATATGGAAAAAACGCACCGTTGGCGTTGGCGTTATTTCTGCTGAAGATGCCATTGATTATGGACTGAGCGGACCAAGCTTAAGAGGTTCTGGTGTAAACTGGGATATCAGAAAGGCGGAACCCTATTCCAGCTATGACAAATATCATTTTACCGTTCCTCTGGGGAAAAACGGGGATGTATATGATCGATACCTCGTGCGCATCGAAGAGATGAGGCAGAGCAATAGTATCGTCCATCAGGCATTAAACATCCTTCCCAGTGGAGACTTTATTGCCAGGATACCGAATATTACGTTACCCCCGAAAGAGGACGTAGAAACAAAGATGGAGTCTATGATTCAGCATTTTAAAATCATTATTGATGGTATCAAGCCGCCGAAGGGAGAGGTGTATACCAGTATTGAGGCTCCAAAAGGTGAATTGGGATTTTACATAGTAAGTGACGGGTCCAGTCATCCCTATCGTTTAAAAATCCGCCCTCCTTCTTTTGTCAATCTTGAGGCACTACCAAAGATGGTGGAGGGGCGATTACTCCCGGATGTCGTTGCAGTAATCGGGAGTTTAGACATTGTCTTGGGAGAAATTGATCGTTGAAGCCGTTGAAACCACAGATTTGTAATACAGATGACACAGATAAAAAAACAATATAATACGAAAATAACCGGTAGCGCGGGAGGTTTATCCCCCGCCCACTGCCTGTCCTCGGCTACGATCGGGGAAGGGATCGGCGCTACAATTTCGTGTTCTCTTGTGAACTCGATGGCTCATGGGAGTCCGGTATAAAAATGAACGACCAATCCACGAAGAATGAGACGATAGATATTTCAAAAGTCGAAAAGATACTCGAGGATTATAAAAACACCAGAGGGGCGGTAATTCCTGTTTTACAAAAAGCACAGGCCGCATATGGTTTTCTGCCTGAGCCTGTGATTGACCATATTGCGCAAAGTTTGAATATGAGCGCAGATGAAATAATAGGAGTAGCCACATTCTATGCCCAATTTCATTTGAAACCGCGAGGGCACCATATTGTTAAGGTCTGTTGTGGAACTGCCTGCCATGTGAAAAATGCTAAAGCGCTTTCTTCCAAAGTCCGTGAAAAATTAAAAATCAACGTAAACGAAACTACCGAAGATAAATTATTTACCTTTGAAGAAGTATCTTGCCTTGGAGCCTGTGGAATAGCGCCAGTGGTAATGATTGACGAGGAAGTCCACGGGGAAGTATCTCCTGATAAACTCAATGATGTATTAGATAACTATAAAAAATCTGGAGTATAAAAAGTTAGAGTTGTAAGGTAAAAGTAAACCTTTATCGTTTTGTGGTTAAAATGGATACTAAATCTGTACCTTTAGAGAATAAAAACAAAATCGAAAAAAATGAGAATGAAACTCAATCCGTAGTTGCTGTTTGTCTGGGAACAGGTGGGATTGCTGCGGGAGGCGATAAAGTATTCAGAAAATTTGAAGATGAAATTAAAAAATTAGGTTTGGATGCTGCCGTAGGAAAACGTGTTTGCAAGACAGCTAAAACTGGTTGCAGAGGTTTGTGTGCGAGGGATGTCCTGGTAGATGTAACTATTCCCGGACAAGCGAGCTTGACGTATGAAAAAGTTACTGTTGATATGGTACCTCAAATAATTGATGAGCATCTTATAAAGAATACCCCGGTAAACAAATGGTTAGCAAAGGAAGATTATCACAAATTTTATGATACCCAGCAAAGACTCGTACTTGCTAATTCTGGAATAATCGACCCTGAGAACATTGACGAGTATATAGCAAGGGGCGGTTATACAGCGCTCAAAAAGGTTTTAGAGACGATGACGCAGCAAGATGTAATACAAGAAATTAAAAAATCAGGCCTCAGAGGTCGTGGCGGCGGCGGTTTTCCAACAGGTGAAAAATGGGCATCGGGCGCTAAGTATTCCGCTGATGAGAAATTTATCATTTGTAATGCCGACGAAGGAGACCCAGGAGCTTTTATGGATAGAAGTCTTATGGAAAGCGATCCCCACGCAGTTCTGGAAGGTATGATTATCGGGGGATATGCTATAGATGCTACAAGCGGCTATATGTACATACGTGCCGAATACCCACTGGCTGTTAAACGATTACGCTATGCCATTCAGCAAGCCAAGGAACGGGGGTTCTTAGGGAAAAATATCTTACAGAGTAATTATAGTCTTGATATCTTTGTAAAAGAAGGTGCGGGAGCCTTTGTCTGCGGTGAATCGACTGCGCTGCAATATTCTATCGAAGGTAAGCGGGGCATGCCGCGCACAAGACCACCTCAATCCGTAGAGGCAGGCTTGTGGGACAAACCTACCGTGTTAAATAATGTAGAAACCTTTGGTAATGTGTCGATTATTATTAATCGGGGTGCAGACTGGTATTCAAAAATTGGCACCGAAAAAAGTAAAGGAACTAAAATCTTTTCCTTGACAGGGAATATAAAAAATCCAGGCCTTATTGAAGTCCCTATGGGTGCCACAATCAGGCAAATTGTATTTGATATGGGTGGCGGCATTCCTAAAAAGAAAAAATTTAAGGCAGTACAAATTGGAGGGCCGTCTGGCGGATGTCTGCCTGAGTCCTTATTGGATTCTCCTATTGATTATGAATCGCTGCTTAGCCTGGGCGCTATGATGGGTTCTGGTAGTTTTGTGGTCGTTGATGAAACTACCTGTATGGTAGATATGGCCCGATTCTTTATGACCTTTTGCGCGGGTGAATCATGCGGAAAATGTCCGCCCTGCCGGATTGGTACAACACTTATGCTCGATATCCTTACCCGTATTACTCAAGGGCAAGGAGAGGAAAAAGATCTGGAAGTGTTAGAACAGATGTCCGATGAGATCAAGACGATGTCACTCTGTGGACTCGGGCAATCCGCTCCTAACCCTGTAAAGTCAACACTCCGGTACTTTAAAGATGAGTATATTGCGCATATTCGTGATAAAATCTGTCCCACTGCCACCTGCGTTGCACTTCATAGATATGAGGTTGTCCCGGAGAAATGTACTAAATGCCAGGCCTGCGTTCGCAATTGCCCTGTCAAGGCAATCAGCGGCAGCACAAAAGAAGTTGCTTTTATTAATAAAGAGAAGTGTATTAAGTGTAATTTATGTTACGAAAAATGTAATTTCATGGCAATCAAATGAAGACGATCCACCTTGTTATCGAGGATAAACCAATTATAGCTCCGGAAGGCATTAATATATTTCAGGCGTCCTTAGATAACGGCATTTACATACCCGGACTTTGTTATCATCCAAAACTTTCACAATTTGGCGGCTGCAGACTCTGTATGGTAGAAGTTACTGAAAGGAGAACCGGACACCGATTTGCCTGTGCCCACCCCGTATCCGAAGGAATGATCGTAAAAGTAAATACTCCCAAAGTAATTCGATATCGAAAGTCTGTGATGGAATATTTGTTGGTTCATCACGAGCTTTCCTGCCCTATCTGTGATAAGGCAGGGGAATGTAGCCTGCAAGATATCACACATGAATTGAACCAGTCTCCAAGTCGATTTAAGGCTGTAAGAATGGATTATCCAATGGTTCGGGATAATCCTGTTTTAGAATTAAATCGGAATCGATGCATTTTATGTGGTCGTTGTGTAAGTACCTGTAAAGAAATTGAGGGAATCGCTGCTATTGATTTCCAAAACCGGGGGATCAAAACGGTGATCGGCACTGCTTTCGACAGGCCTCTGGAATGTAGTTTTTGCGGCGGTTGTGTTGCGGTGTGTCCAACAGGTGCGTGGCAGGATAGAACGTTGGGGTTCAAGGGGAGATCGTGGGAATTCAGTAAAGTCCCAACGATATGCCCTTACTGCTCGGTTGGGTGTACCATCATTTTAAATACGAAGATGGAAAGCGTGCGGCGTGTAACATCAGATGATTATCTTGGAATAAACGAAGGCAACCTCTGTATAAAAGGCAGATTTGGCCACGAGTTCATACATTCACCAGAACGCATAAAAACCCCGTTAATCAGGAAAAACGGTGAATTATACCCGACCTCATGGGATGAAGCGATTGAGTATGTCGCAAAAAGATTCCAGCAAATTAAAAACGAACACGGGGGGACGGCTATCGGCGGCATTGGTTCTGAAAAATGCACCAATGAAGACAATTACCTCTTCCAGAAATTCTGCAGGTCGGTGTTAGGGACTGACAATATTGATAATATGGCTAATATAAAGTCACCTGCTTTGAATGGTTTGATTTATGAGTCTGTCATACATGGAATGACGTCGGCATCGCTGAAGGAAATAGAGCATGCAAATACCCTGTTTTTTATAGGGGCTGATATGACGGAAGCTCATCCTGTGGCCGGAAGCATGGCAAGAAAGGCTATAAGGTTGAACAACGCGAATCTCATCATTGCCAATGTAAGAGGGGTGCAGTTCAATAGTATTGCCAGGAATGACATTCGCTTAAAATATGCTTTGGGAAGTCAAATCATATTGATTAACGCCTTGATTAAAGTCATTATTGATGAGAAACTTGTTGATTTGGAAAAGGTAGAAACATCAACAAATAATTTTGATAAATTACGCTCCTTGATTGACAAGTTCGATAGAGAGGAGGCTTCTAAAATAACCGGCGTTACTCAGGATGCAATCAGGAACGCAGCGTTATTATTAACAAAGCCGGGGAATTGTTATATCATATGCGGCAAAGATATAGAAGAAAACCCATTGGCGGAGGATGCGATAAGGGCATTGATGAATCTCTGTGCACTGCTAAATCCTGCTTATCGTGGAGATGCTGGCTCAGGTAAGGTTTCACTTTTCTTTTCAAGGTCTCATAATAACTCTCAGGGAGTAAATGATGTGGGTGTAGTACCGGGATTCCTTCCGGGATATGTCAATATTAACGATGCGTCCAATAAGGAAAAGATCGAAAAGTCATGGGGTGTAAAATTCCCTGATACGATCTTAAAGAAAGACGCTGAAAATGTGATTGATCTTGCACTCAACAGCAAATTAAAGGCGCTCTATATCATGGGTGAAAACCTTGTTGTAAATTACCCGAATGGCAAGAAAATTAAAGAGGCCTGTAAGAAGATAGATTTTATTGTTGTACAGGATACCTTCCTGACTGAAACTGCGCAACTGGCGGATGTTGTACTTCCTGCTGCTACCTTTGCAGAGAAGGAAGGTACATTTACCAATATGGGCATGACGGTACAAAGGATAAACAAGGCTGTCAAGCCAGTGGGGGATGCGAAACCGGATTGGCAAA
This sequence comes from Candidatus Brocadiaceae bacterium, assembly GCA_030650655.1. GTDB lineage: Bacteria > Planctomycetota > Brocadiia > Brocadiales > Brocadiaceae > Wunengus. Next base: position 1,889 of record JAUSDH010000079.1, on the reverse strand, counting down.
TTATTTGTAGTCTGGCTCAAAAGATGGGACATTCCTGTTCATACGTATCCCCAAAAGAAATTTTAACTGAGATAGAAACTATATCTCCCATGTATGCAGGGATTAATTACGATCGCTTAAAAAGGAAAGAATTTCACTGGGCATCTTCCGTATCTAATAAAAATAAATCAACAAGGTATACGTTTAGCATGGTTAAGCCTAGATCTTCAGAGATCAGGAAAAATAAGGATTTCCCCTTTGTGTTGCTAACCGGCGCCAGTCTGAATCATCAGGGGACTTTTTCCAGGCATTCAAAATCCCTGATGTCAGTTGCCCCGGAATGTTTTGTTGAAATAAATAAAAAGGATGCGCAAGTATTGCAAATCAATAATGGGGATAGGGTCGCAATTGAATCCGATCAAAACAAACTAACACTCAAGGCAAAGGTTACCAGTAAATTGCCTGAAAGAGTAGTATTTGTTTCAGAAGATTACGAGTGGGTACCTGTCAATATCCTGCGTGATAGGGTACATACCTCTGTCAAAATATACAAGGAGACAGTATAAATATATGGCGAAGAAAGGGCAAACATATTTTTGTGAGATCTGCAGGCAAAAAGTCGTTGTTGCAGAGGAAGGTTTTGGTGTGCTGGTTTGCTGCGGTCAGGAAATGAAGCTGGTTGGAGTCAAGGGGATGATGGCCACCTGGACAACAGCCCATCATAAACCAGATGGGGGAGTAACCTTTGTGTGTAATGTTTGCAAACAAAAGATAAAGGTTGTCGTGGAAACAACGGGTATATTGGAATGCTGCGGTCAGAGAATGCAGCGTGAAGAGGCAAGTACTAGCCAAGAGTGAAAAGTATTAGTACGTTTAGAAATGAGCTCTTACATAGAAAATTTGGGAAATCAAGATGTCTGGACAGAAGCCAAGCGTATGGAAATGTTTCAAAAAAAATAGCGGGGAATTGAAAATAATTCAATTTGAGGAGGTGTAATTATGCTAATAGATATTAGCAAAGGGCTTAAAAAGTACATACCCATTATTTTGATGATGTTTTTATTGGCAAGTTGTGTTTCTTTGCCTTCTCGAGAACAATATATCAATGCAGATTATGGGTCTTATCCCGAAAACTATGAACAACGCATTAAAGACTATTTTTCAAATATTCTGCGCGATCCTTATAGCGCTCAATATAGATTTCACAAACCATTTAAAGGATGGATATATAAAGCACCAATTCAAGGTGGCGGTGTAGATCATTTCGGATGGCTAGTAAGGGTATGGGTAAATGCTAAAAATGCTTTTGGTGGGTATATTGGCGAAAAACATTATATGTTTTTCTTTAAAAATGGAATAATGCGAGAAACAGGTTATTTAAGTAGTTCTTGGGAATCCTATTTCCCAGACCCACAAGAAACTTCCGATTATAAAGAGAGAATAGGAATGTTAATAGATAGTGAAGGTTATATTCTGGATGTTGAAGAAAATAGTCCAGCTTCAAAAGCTGGGATTCTAAGGGGTGATAAATTAATCAAGGTAAATGAACAAAATGTTCAAGCTGAAAGCACACAAAACATAGTAAATATGATAAGAAGTACACAAGGAATAAAAATACAAATGACTGTCTTGCGTAATAATCAAGAATTTTCTCTTGAAGTTGAGAGGACTTTACCTACTGCTAAAGACTTGGAAGTCAAGTAGGTTGGGTTAAGCGGAGCGAACCCCGGACAACAGCCCATCATAAATCAGATGGGGGAGTAACCTTTGTGTGTAATGTTTGCAAACAAAAGATAAAGGTTGTCGTGGAAACAACGGGTATATTGGATTGCTGCGGCCAAAGAATGCAGCGTGTTGAGGCTAGCTCTAGCCAAGAGTGTAAAGTATTAGTACGTTTAGAAATGAGCGCT
>JAUSDH010000056.1 GCA_030650655.1 Candidatus Brocadiaceae bacterium | reverse complement strand
ACCTTCTATATCAGAAAGCCATGAGGCGTCAATATTGTTGGCTTGAATATCATCATACAGCCTGGTAAAACGCAAGAGGTGTTCTTTCGTCCTTTTCGCCGCATACTCAACCATTGTGCCGGTTTTCATAATAAATGCCCAGTCGCTGCTCTGTGCAAGCAGGAGTTCCCTTGCAGCCTGGTTGAGTGCCCGATTTTTTAGAGCATTTCCGTTTGTATCTGAAAATTTTTGGGCCAATTCTACCATACGTTCAGCCGCTTTGTGAAGGTGTCTGTAAATCCAATCATTGCTATCATTCAGCCAGTACTCATTATAACCCTTGTATCCCCAGCTCGAAAGAGACGGCGTGGAAACCTGGTTAACGGGATACATTTCGAGGTATTCCGTCGGGGTAATCAGCGATATGCTTTTTTGATCAAAGGCAATCTTCCTAAACAGGAAATTGATCCAGTCAGGGCCTTCAAACCACCAGTGGCCGAAGAGTTCTGCATCATAGGGCGCAACAACAATGGGTTTCCGATCCATAATCGAGGCAAGGTGTTCAATCTGTTTCTCACGGTTAAACATAAAATTCCCGGCGTGTTCGGCTGCTTTATCCTGCGCCCTTTCCTGCGAGTAAGGTTCTTTGTGGTCAGTCTTGCCAGTAATCCTATAATATTTTATGCCAACGTTGGTACGCTTGCCGTCTCCGTGGAGATATGGTCTTATATAATCATAATCGAGGTCAAAACCTACGTCGCGATAAAAATCACGATAGGAAAAATCCCCCGGATACCCTTCCTTTGAGCTCCAGACCTGTCTGGAAGATTCCATATCCCTGCCGAAAGATGCTACGCCTGTAGGGCAGTAAATAGGGGCATAAATGCCATATTTCGGCCTTGGAGAGGCAAAGAGAATTCCATGTGTTTCGGTAATAAAAAACCGAATGCCGGCATCCTTGAGTAGTTGGTCTATACCAGGCTCATAGGCGCATTCAGGCAGCCATATTCCACGCGGCTTTCTGCCGAAATGTTTTTCGTAATGTTGTACCGCAACATTGATCTGGGCACGCATGGCATTCACATTGTTATTCATAAGGGGCAAATAGCCATGAGTAGCTCCACAGGTTATCACCTCCAGTTTGCCCATATCCTGGAATTTTTTGAAGGCGTGGATGATATTTCGATGATATTTTTCTGCGTAGACATATCTGGCATTGATATAATGCTTATAGTACATCTGCGCAAGGCGATTAAATTCTGGTTGATGTTTTGTCCTTTCGATCTCTTTTTCCGAAAGTTGGATTCGCTTTTCAAGATATCGAACGTAGCGGGATTGTAACAGTTCATCGGTAAGCATTGAAATCAGCGGCGGGGTCAGAGACATGGTTATGCGGAAATCGATGCCTTCGTCGATCAGTTTGTCAAAGACATCAATGAGTGGAATGTAGGTTTCGGTAATAGCCTCAAAGAGCCAGTCTTCTTCCAGAAATTCAGGGTATTCCGGATGACGGACAAACGGCAGGTGCGCATGCAAGATTAATGAGAGGTAACCTTTTTCCATAATAATTATTTTTTTGAAACCGCTAAACCACTGGAAGACTCAGGTGAAGACACACCTTCTTTGAGCACTTCCTGCCAGTTCGTACGCGCCCTTTCAAACACCGACTCACTGATGCCACGTCCCATCGGGACGTACGCCTTTTCATAAAGCTCCTTAATGCTCATCCACTCTTCATCAACTACCCCGGAAACACCCATACGCGGCGTTCTTACGGTATTCGACCTGGAAAGGACACGAAACGTTCCATCAGGCGCAAGAAACCCAATATCTACACAAAACGACCTGTTCGGCTCGCCTACGGGAATGTACCAACTCCGCGCACCGCCCACCACTTCAATATCAAAGTATTTGTGGGCATTGTAGCCATTGAAGATAACATCCGTTATGTCATAGACCCTCAATATGGTTTTTGCACCCTCTGCCAGAGGTACCAATGTATTCCGGGCGCTCTCAATAACGTCCTGTTGTAACTCCCAGTATGTAAACAACCATTCAGGGTCTCTTACCATCAGGACAATCCGGTTGTCTCCATAAGAATCCGGGAGTTCAGGGATTTGCAAGGCATATACGACCTCTTTTGTTTCAATTTTCTGTTGCGGTTCTTCCTGCTTGACGGACAGCGCTTCAGGAGCGCTCGGCCATTCGTCTTCGCCGGTAACGCCCCACTCCTGATAAGTAACCTGTTCTCTGGACGCGTCTGCCAGGCCGAAAAATCTATCCCACATTAAGACAATAATTCCTTTTATCTTCTTCCACACGATCTCACAGAGCGCCTTGAAAATCTCAAAGGTAAGCAGGAAGATTTCTTTAACAATATCTTTGTCCATAAAACTCAAACCCTATAAATGTGATAATTATTTAAACAATTGCAAAATACAGACTTAACAAAAGCACGAAATATTTCAAAATTATACCTGAAATAACAGCAAACGGTCAACAAAATTTAGAAGGTCGAAACCGTACGGGAGATTTTTACACGTTCTAAATCTTATATTTGGCTTGACAAAATCTTTTTGTTAAGTAATAATCGCACAGGTTTTTAATCGATAAATTTAATGGTGGAATTCCTAATGTTGCACGGTTGTAGTGCGAGATTTATCTCGCCTGAAGCGCAAAAAAGGTAATCAACAGAAATAGGCGACTTGAAAGTCGCGTTACAGCAAAGGCCAGATACTTAGGAGACCTTGTATTTATGATAAAACAAATCCTTGTTCCCACTGATGGTTCTGAAAACAGCCTCACCGCTGCAGATTATGCCATAAACCTGGCGCGTTTATTTAACGCCACTATCCGGGGGTTGTTTGTCAAAGACGTCAAAATATTGACCGGCCCTTTAATCCACGATATTGGAACGAGCATCGGCGGAATGGTTCCGTATGGAACGTTTAATCAAACCATTCGGGAGTTATTGGAATCGCAGGCCGATGCGGCCTTGAACCAGGTAGAAGGAAAATGTACCCAGGCAAAGGTAACATTTACTCGCGAAATACGGGAGGGAATCGTGAGCCGCGAGATTATTAAATCTGCCGAGGACTGCGACCTGATTGCTATGGGCAAGATGGGGGCGCATGCCGAATGGCGTGATGTATTTCTCGGTACCAATGTCGAATATGCGGTACGGCAGACACATAAACCCGTACTCATTACACCATCCGAATACAAACCTTTTCGTAAGATGCTGATCGCCTATGACGGGAGTTCATTTGCAGACAAGGCATTGCGGAGCGGCGCTGAAATAGCGCAGGCCATGAAATTACCCATAACGGTGGTCTGTGTGGCTGATAAAAAAGACGAAGCCCTGCAAACGCTGTTAAAGGCAAAGACCTGTCTTGAAGACTATAAACTTATGGTCGATACCGTTGCAAAAGGGGGAAGCGACCATGCAGGCGGTATCCTGGAAGTATGCAATGACGAGGATAGCAAATTTGATATCCTTGTTATGGGCGCCTACGGCCATTCCAGGCTTCAGGAGATGATTTTAGGGAGCACTACCGTAAGAGTCATGAGGTCAACAAACTGTTCGATCCTGCTGTGCCGCTAATACACGGTCTTAGAATACCACCATCGGTAAGGTATTTTCCCTCTCAGTGTGTGAACTCTTCCGATTCGTTCAGACAAAGTTTTGATTCAGCAAAATACATCAATCGCCGCACGGCAAAACTTCTCAGACAATATCTCCTGTCGACATATCGTAAATCCATTGGATATCCGTAGGGTTGTACTTAAAAAGTTCCTCTTTCTTAAAAAAAATGCCGATTTCTTTTTCGGAGGAGGCAGGAGAGTCTGAGCCATGTATCAGGTTAAAGCGGTTGCTGACGGCATAATCGCCCCGAATAGTGCCTGGTTCAGCCTTTGAGCCAAAGGTAGTGCCCATCATCTTTCGGGCAACTTCTATGGCGTTTTTACCTTTTAGTACCATGACGATTACGGGTGCAGAGGTTGTGTATCTGACCAGGGGTTCGAAAAAATCCTTACCTTCATGCACGCCGTAGTGTTTTCTCGCCAAGGCTTCTGAAATTTGAATCATCTTGAGACCTACTATCTGGAATCCCTTTTCCTCAAATCTAGTGATGATCTTTCCCAGCAAATGACGTTGAACTGCATCGGGTTTTAAAATAATTAAGGTTTTTTCCATAATATTTCATTCCTCTTCATAATATTTATTGACCTCAAAGCTATTGTCAGATTCCCTTATTTTTTTCAGTTTCTTGACATAGAGTTCCCTTGCCATAAGAAGGAACTTATGATAATCGGAAGATTTATAATCGGGAAACGTCCAGGGAAAGGATTCGTACCTTCCACCTCGATAATTAAGGGTTATTTCGGCATAGATACCATCACGTAAATAAATACGATGGGAAAAATCCTTGGTAGATGCAAGGATTAATCTGCTTTCATTCATATAACCGGGATCAATATTGATAGGGCGCTTTACGGGGTATTTTTTTGAAGTGGTTATAGATTCTTCTATATGATTGGTCTGTACTTTAATAGAAGCAAGCTCATCGGGCATGATCAGTTTTTCAAAGCTAAAAAATTGCCGGAGAATACCTTTACCCATTTCCTCATTATAATAATCGGTAAAGGTAAAGGGCAGTACATCACTTCGAAGGTCTATCAAACCGAAATATTTTTCCAGGGTTTTATCAATCTGTTCAAGAAGTTCAGGAATACTTGTCAGTATGCCAGCAATTAAGTTTACCGGTTTCGGTTTGGAAATTTGACCCACAATAGTTTCAATCTGATAGAAAACAATGGTAATAGTTTAGCCGCGAATTTACATGAATATCACGGCTTCGATAACATTTCAAACAGGTTTTTGAGCCTCGATTTAACTTCTTCTGGCGGAGTTGGGAAAATCTCGCCGCTTTTCCTTAATTTTATCTCAAGTTCTTTTGTTTCCGTGAATTTTTTACCGATGATAATTTTTATGGGAATTCCAATCAGGTCAGCATCCTTGAATTTTACGCCGGGTCTCTGGTCTCTGTCGTCCAGGAGGACGTCAATGCCTTCATTATTGGTGAGGTCTTCATAGATGGAATTTGCCATTTTCATGCTATTAATGTCGTTGACGTTGACGGGAATTATAATGACCTGGTATGGAGTTATTGAAAGCGGCCATATAATACCATTCTCGTCATGTGATCTTTCGATAAGGGATGCAATGATACGGTTGACTCCAATCCCATAACATCCCATGATTAAGGATTTCCCTTTGCCATTGGCGTCCAGAAACCGTGCCTTAAGTGCGTCACTGTATTTCGTCCCCAGTTTGAAGACGTGTCCAACTTCAATGCCTTGTGAAACGTCAAGTTCGTGGTTACATTTCGGACATTTATCGCCCCTGGTTACGTAACGGATATTGGCAATCTGGTCAATCTTGAAATCCCTTTCAGGGTTTACATTCAATAAATGGGTGTCTGACTTATTGGCGCCGGTGACAAAATTGCGAAGTATGGATACGGCCTGATCGGCAATGATTTTTATCTTCAATCCTACGGGACCAGCAAATCCCACATGCGCACCCGTGACGTGTTCTATGGTGTTGTGGTCTGCAAGTGCAACGGTTTCTTGACCAAGAACCTTGGTCAGCTTGGTCTCGTTAACCTCATGGTCACCCCGCAGGAGGACGGCTACGGGTTGTCCTCCCGATATATAAATCATCGTTTTTACCATCTGGCGTGGATCTACCTTCAAAAAGTCACTGACTTCCTGGATAGTATGTTTGTTGGGTGTATGGACTTCTTTCATCGTTTGAAGAGTTATGGGGTTTTCCTGGGGGATCGGAGCCGTTTCGGCCCGTTCGCGGTTGGCGCTGTAACTGCATTTTAAGCACCGGATCAGGATATCTTCACCCACAGGGCTTGGAACCATGAATTCATGGGAAACGTCGCCGCCCATAGCGCCTGAATCCGCCTCGACTACGATGTAGTCAAGACCGCATCGGTCGAATATGCGGCAGTAGGCGTCGTACATGGATTTATAACTCTTATTGAGTCCGTCGTAATCCACGTCAAAGCTATAGGCGTCTTTCATAATAAATTCCTTGCTGCGCAGGACACCGAACCGGGGTCTTGTTTCATCCCGGAATTTCGTTTGGATTTGGTAGAGGGTGATTGGGAATTGCCTGTAAGAATTCATCTCATTTCTTACAATATCCGTAATGATTTCTTCGTGGGTAGGGCCTAATGCGGTGGTTTTGCCATGCCTGTCTTCAAAGGTGATCAGGTCATCGCCAAATACCGCCAAACGGCCACTCTCTTCCAGGAGGTACAGCGGTTGTAATGCGGGGAGGAAAACTTCGACAGCCCCCGCCCGATTCATTTCTTCACGCACAATAGTAATGACTTTATTCAAGACCCGTGTTCCGAGCGGCAAATAGGCGTATGCGCCGGACGTGATTCTCCGAATGAGACCGGCGCGTATCATCAGTTTATGACTATCGATTTCTGCCTCTGACGGACTTTCCTTCAGTGTTGGGATCAGTGTTTGTGACCATTTCATCTGTTGTATATTCCTTAAAAGAATTGCATGTGAATAATTTAGTTGAATGTTAATAATGACAAATGAAAGACATTATAATTTTTTATCATTTGCTTTCAAGGATTAAAATCATTTGCCAAAAAGTCGCCACAGAAAAGTTTAAAGACCTGCCTTTTCGTGTTGCAGGTCAAAGATAACTTCGCCGGCAAAATTTCCACATCAGGAGATGTCATTGCATGTCTTGCAATGAGTTATTTCACGCCTATTTCTGAGTTTAAGGTTCGTAATAGTTTACCCGAAAATAAATATTTGACATGCTGAATTTTTTATTTATAATAATCTGCTCGTTGTTTTTTCTTTAGACTTATTGGTGAAGTGCCCTTGTTTTCTGGTAAGTTTAAAGGATTTTTCCCCTAATAAAAAGTCTATCGTAGTTCCGTGTTAGCTTGAATAATAAATATAATGAGTTAGTATGGGGTTGATTTGATTCATTGATGGAGGTGAAAGACGTTGGTAAGAAGAACTATTTTAACAGGTTTGATCGTTGGCGTATGCGGGATGATGACCTATGTGTTTGCTGATGAGCCGCCGCCCAAGCAGGAAAAAGAGAAGAGTGAATTGGCCAAGCTCATGAGTGAAATAGATAAAAGCTATAAGGCTGTTGAAGAAATATCAGGGTATTACAAGTATAGCGACAATGACTGGAAGGTGATAGCCGAATCGAGTGCGAACATTGTAAAGCTAACGAAGACAGTCATTAGTAAATTTTCTCGTCCCGACGACCAAAAATACCAGGATCTTAATAAGACAATGTTGACAGAGGCCGATAAAATGTATGAAATTGTTAGCCATAAGGGTGAACAGGGTGCGCTGGAAGATGCCCAATGGCAGGTTCGAAGATTGAGGCAGACGTGTGCTTTGTGTCACAAGCATTTAGGGATTTCTATTTATCCTCAACTGTATCCTGGCAAAAAAGAGGAGTTAAATCCTGGCCAGACGGAGATTCCTGCACCGAAAGAAACAAATATTCCAAAGGATTGGTAACAGATGTTTTGCGGGGGATGTTGGAATTTGCTTAAAGTGAAAGTTTGATTTTTTTTGAAGTTTTCGGTACAATTATCCAGAAAATTTTTACTTGACTCGTTTTGCTTTCAATGATATATTGTTCAACTCTGTCTCTTGAAGAGCACTTCTTTAATGCGTTGTTTTAAAAATATCTACAGGGCATCAATTTGATATTGTAGAATTGCCTTGATATATTAGGTTAGGTTGTGGCATGTTGTTCTATGCTATCGATTTTTGGTATGAAGGGAGGTGTAGTGAAAGGTCTAAGGTTTGGGGGCGGATTTGAAAATTTCAGAGATACTAATTTTAAGAATTGGTGCCCTCTCTACATTAATAAGTGGGTTAACGCTTAGGAATAGTTGTTGCATAGAAATTCAATACTTGTAGAAATAGTCATGTAGATTATTACGTTATTTTAAAAAAGGAAAGTGAGGAGGGGAAAAAATGAGCCTAAGAAAGGGTATTATCGCAGGGACAATTACATTGTTCATTGCTGCAGTGAGTTCGGTTAGTTATGGACAGGCAGGTCAGGGCGAATTATGCAAAAAGATGTGGGATAATTTTCAGGGGATGAGGGCGATGACAGGGCTTTCAGCAGCTAGTGACGAACAATTTGGAAAATTTGCAGGTTTTGCGAAGGCAATCATTGCAGACACCAATACATCAACAGAGAAATTTGCATCTGATAAGAATTACAAGGTTTTGAATGGTGAAGTTCTTTATCATTCAACTGAAATTGATAAGGCATCTGGAAACAAGGATCTGGAAGAAATTCAGGTTCAGTTTAGAAGACTTACCATTGCCTGCAGGAATTGTCATAAGATTTATAAGTCAGAGTTAAAGCTCGTTCCGTAATATAATAAATATCCTACATAAACATAAATGAGGGGAGGTTGAATTATGAAAATGTTCCGTTTATCATACATATTGCCAGTTATTGCTGGTTTGGGGTTATCTTTAGGGAGTTCTGCTTGGGCTTTAACACATCACGAACCAGGTGATACCACAAAGAGCCCTTATACCATTTTTGCTGGTCTTGGTTTTGCCGTACAGGAGAGCTGTTATTACTGCCACGGGAATGGTGGCAAGGGCACTGCAAAGGGTCATGAATATGGGGTGCCTGATTTTACCGAGGCTGCTTTCCAATCGTCAAAAACAGATGAACAGCTGGTAAAGCATCTCAACACAGGCAAGGGGAAATGCCCTGGATATCAGGGAAAGATGTCACCTGAGATGATCGAGAAGATGGTGGAGATTGTTAGGAATTTTGGAGCAAAATAGTTTGATGTCGGGCTGTATTAGCAATCTTAATCCACACAATTGAAAACAAAAGGGCATGTGAAGTGTAAATTTCATGTGCCCTTTTTTTATATATGCAGTTGGCTCTGATGAGTCGGGTGTCTTGAATCGGCATATGAAATGTGATAGTTTCATATGCCTTTTTTGTTCGTGTAAAATTTAAGATTTATACTATTTCGGTGTGAAAAACATGCTGCATTTGTTGTAAGGCAAATCGATGTTCGTTCTTTGTAAGCGATGCAACACAATTTTTGGGTATCGTGACCTTATATCCTCTCATATAAGCTTCCGCTGTGGTATATAAAATACAAATATTAGTTACAACTCCGGTGATTATCAGGTGGTTTGTCTTTAATTTTTTTAGTAGTTTATCCAGAGAGGTTTTATAAAAACAGGAATAAGAGGGTTTGGTTACCGTATAATCTTCTTTATGTGGTTTGAGTTGTTTGATAACGTCTGCACCTGCAGTTCCTTTTACGGCATGTCTGGGCCATAACTTAAATTCGGGGTCATTCTCTGTGTGTGCATCACAGCAATAAATGATAGGGATATGCTTCTTTCTTGCTTTGTTTATTTCTTTTTTAATATTACAGATTATTGTTCTTGCCATGGGTACTTCAAGAGTGGCACCTTTATTGGCAAAATCGTTTAACATGTCTGTAATGAGAAGGGCGTACGCCTCGGTTTCTGACTTCTTTAATTTTTTCATAATTT
>JAUSDH010000050.1 GCA_030650655.1 Candidatus Brocadiaceae bacterium | reverse complement strand
CGTGGTACGGGGTTGATTGCTGCATTACCCACTGGTACCTGTAATCCTGGCTTTGTTACTCGACCAACGCCTTCACCACCGTCGATTTCTATTGTTTGTGTAAAATTTCGTTCAACCCTTGCATGTATGAAGCATCCGTTTGTAACGTCAGGGTCGTCTCCTGCATCTTTCTGTACAGCACACGCTGCTTCATCGGCGGATAATTGTTTATGGGAAATTTTGAGTCTGAGTTTTTTCCCAATCGGTGTATCAATCTCTACCTCATCAGGGATATTTCCGGCGAATAACCCAATGGCCGCCGCCTTTGCCGCCGCTGTAGCGCAGCTTCCGGTTGTATAACCAAATCTCATATAAAAATTCTTTCAAGACTTACCAGAAAGAGGCTGGAAAATATAATCGCTATGACAAGAGCGGTAGACTGTTTAAAATCTTAAAATGAAAAACTCTTCAGACTTGTTCGGGTTGGATAATTATAAAATAATGTTTGTGTGATAACAATATAATTCAGCCTATTTCTCTTGACACCCGTAATTTCACACATTAATATGCTGGCAATAGTAGAATAAAGATAATAATCATTCGGGCGGACGACCCCTTCGGGCTGACGCCTTGCCAGTGCGAAAAAAGGCAAACGCAAGTGTTCGCTTTCTGCGCACCGTCTGCGGTTGCCACTCAATTCCCACATTAGGTAGAAGGGAGAACCGAAATGAGTAATGAATTCCATTGGACGTGCCCTTTCTGCAACCGCGACACGACCATTACTGAAGAAAGGCTGCATTCCACCTGGACGGATCTTACGATCTCAAACGCGGATGGACCGAGGCGCTTGACATCTCGGTTCATCATTTGTCCCAATCCGCAGTGTCAAAAAACCACGCTTTCTGTTTCCTTGCACGTACTGGAGAAAAATCAATTTGACCAGCCCCGCACTGGTAAATGCCTGCGGCAATGGCATCTCATCCCTGCCTCTCGCGCCCTAGCGTTTCCTGACTATGTCCCACAGTCGATCATCAACGACTATAACGAGGCCTGCCTCATCCAGGATACAAGCACTAAGGCCTCTGCCACACTCTCTCGGCGCTGCCTCCAAGGGATCATCCGGGACTTCTGGAAAGTCAAGCCTGGTAGGCTCATTGATGAGATCGAACAGATCAAGGACAAGATCGATCCCCTAACTTGGGAAGCCATTGACTCCGTTCGCAAGGTGGGCAACATCGGCGCCCACATGGAGAAGGACATAGACCTTATTGTCGATGTCGACCCGAATGAAGCAGAGCTTCTCATCGGCCTGATCGAAACGCTCATCCGTGACTGGTACATTGCACGTGAAGACCGGAAGACACGCCTTCTGAAGATCAAGCAGGTTGCGGATCAGAAGGATCAGGCAAAGAAGGGAACAGTAAGGGCTCCCTAACAACCGGATAGAGGTGATGCGGATCCCGCGCTCCTCACCCGTGACGTTAGCCACTCAGGAGATTATAATTGTCTTTCGTCTTAGGCCTCAAATTCAATAACGTTGGTATATTAATAGCCGACACTCGTCTCAATTTAGCCTTCAAGGATGGAAGCCAAACTGTAAACGATGTAAAGCCTGTGACAGTTGATTTGGAGACTAATGTTATCTTTCATTGGGGTATCAGAGAGCGCAAGCTTGCTATATTAAAAAATGGTTTCGCTGCCAGTGCAGGGGATGCAATATTAGGACATGCGTTGCTATCCAAACTGAAAGGACATGACCTTACTTCAGATGAATCTATTGAGTCATTAATCTCTGCTACAAGCAGTGAATTGCGAAAGCTAGTCTTGTCAAAATTACCGGATTCATCTCAGCAATTCGACAAGACCTCTTTGATGGTCATGGTTCCAAAGTCACTGAATATTTCATTATCGATGTATACTACAAAAGGATTGAAAGCTTACGATAAGAGTGATTTTCTAGTTTATTGGCCTCCTGAGATAGACAAAGCACTTTCCGTTGAATTGGCTGAAAGCATTCGAAAAACTGACTTGCCTAATGATCTAGATGACGTTTACCAAATTATTTCAAAGCTGTCGGGAATAGCTTATTCAGTCCATAAAAATAGCGTTTCTGTCAGCCCTACAATTGAATTTGGCCTCACTATCGTAAATGATGATGGATGTCCGCTTCATGGGTATGGGTATGGTTTAGCTGAGCATCTCAGCAAAGCAACTCCACGCCAAGTAGCGACATCAATATCATTAATCAAATAGAGGTTAAACAAGCGGCTCAACTCAGACGGCCTAAAGGCCACCGGTTAGCCGCAGCGTTATAACATTTACCGAACATATATAAAGAGAAAAATATCTTGAGTGCGTTTTGCCGATTCCAAGGACATCATACTCAATTATTGACTTTGTTTTAAAAATAGTTAAGAGGTGACCATGTCCAGGGTTGCTCGCGTGGTAGTTCCAGAAGTACCACATCCAAAAGGGTCTCAAAAGCAAAATAGGTAAAATTAAGAATATTGAAGTTATCTCAAAAGGTCATGGAATACGCGATCTTAAGCGTCTTAACAAAATGGATATTAATAAAACTAAATTTGTAGTTTGTATTAACAACGAAGGGCATGATTTATCGACCTTCTTTAGACAATTTAATAATAGCGTTAATTATGGACACAGCCACCGCACTGCCACCCTTCCTGTTTGTATTGGTTATATACGGCGTAGCAATACTTTTTAATGCATACTTTGCCTCTACTGCACCCACAAAACCAACCGGGATGCCTATTACTAAGGCTGGCTGGGCTGACCCTTTTTTAATCAGGTCGATGATTTCATACAGGGCAGTAGGGGCATTGCCAATGACTACAATGCCATCTTTCATCTCAGAAAGTGAGTGTTGCATAGCTATTGTGGCTCTGGTCTTACCTAAAGTATTTGCATCATCAATAACAGATTTGTCGGCAATCTTACAAACCACTTTACCTCCAAATTTTTCTACAGGGCTTCTGCTAATGCCAGACTTTACCATGTTTACATCGGTAACAATATTTTTTCCGTTTTTTATTGAATGAATACCCGCCTCAACGGCATTCGGATGGAAGATTAAGCTATAGGCATATTCCGTATCACCTGTGGCATGTATGGCGCGCTGAATAATCGGTCTGTGCAGTTCAGGAACAGACTCCAGATCAACCAGTTTATCGATAATCTCAAAACTCTCATCTACGATGGCCTGGGGTTGTTCAAGACGTCGTTTGTTCCCATACTGTTTTTCTATCAACACCTCGTGGATGCGATCGGCTGCAATCAAGGCTATCCGCTCGTCTGCGCCAATATTATTAGCATAAATGAATTCGACCTGCGGATATTTCGATTTTTCGTTTTCCAGCATTTCGGGAATATCTTTAAAAACATGATTTCCCTTAAATAGCAGTAACGGTACAACGACAATTCGATCCACACCACTTCCCACAGTCTGTTTTACGACTTCAGGGAATCCCGGTTCCGCCAACTGCAGAAAGGCGGCCTCTACCACGTCCCAGCGGTTCATTGCACGCAGCATGTCTGCTACCTTAAATAAACCGTCATTACCGCTGTTTAATTTACTACCATGTGAAATTAATATGACGCCTGTTTTCATTTTTTCTCTTTTAGTTATTTTTAGACAGGATTTACAGGATTTTTTATTTTGACGTATAGCATTTAATTATTTGACAAGATTAAATATTTACTTAGCTTTTTAAATTTATATTTCTCTCCTTGTTGTTTATCCTGTTAATCCTGTCAATATTAAAATCTTGATAATCCGCTTTCCTCTGCGTCCAAATGAGATACATAATTATGCTGCTTCGTGATTTTGAATTCGATCTATATGAGATGTAATCAACTCAAGAATCTCCGCAGAACTCGTGCATTTTACCAGGGAAGGACGCAGTTCAGTCGCATTATGCATACCCATGATGTACTTGATTACGTGTTTTCGGAAAAGGACAACACCAATGTCCTGCCCGTAGTATTCCAGCATGTGCGATAGATGCTGCCGGATGAGGTCGATCTTCTCATGAAAAGAGACTTGATTCCTGTCCTTATATTGAAAAATCCATGGATGACCAATAGCGGCTCGTCCGATCATCACCCCGTCACATCCCGTATGTTGTTTGATTCGCTCAATGTCTGCCACACACCTTACATCACCATTGCCAATCACGGGAATCTTTACTGCTTGTTTAACTTCTGCAATTGCATCCCAATCAGCCTTGCCGAAAAAAAACTGCGATCGTGTTCGACCGTGTACTGCAATGAGAGAGGCGCCATTGTCTTCGAGAATTCGGGCTACTTCCAGATAATTGCGCGACTTGTTATCCCATCCAAGACGAATCTTACCGGTTACGGGAACGCGCAGAACCTTGGTGAGTTTACTGAAAATACGACCAATCTTAGAGGGAGTTTTGAGAAGTCCAGCACCTGCACCTTTGCCGGCAATATCCGATACCGAACATCCCATATTAACGTCGATAATATCCGGGCCCAATGGTTCTATCATACGACAAGCCTCGGTAATTTTATCCTCGTCATTCCCGAGAATCTGGAAGGTGACGGGCCGTTCAACTGGTCTGAAATCGAGTAATTTGAAGGTTTTTGGATTTTTCCAAAGCACGCCATCCATAGAAATCACTTCTGTGTAACTCATGGACATCCCGAATTCCCGACAGATCAGCCGAAACGGAATGTCAGAGAATCCCGCCATCGGGGACAGGATTAAATCTCCGTATATAGGAATGTTTTGTATAAAAAAACTAGGATTCATATTTAAAATAGAATTGTAAAAGTAATCAGTAAAAATCTGAAATTCAAATATCGAAATCCGAAATAAATACCAAATACAAAAATTCTAAGCACATTTGACTGTTCCAAGTTAAATTTGTTTAGAGTTTCGGATTTCGTGTTTGGAATTTAACAGGCATAATTATAACATAGGGATAATAAATATCATTTGTTTTTTTTGTTATTATACGGTATTTTAATAAAGTTTTTAAAATATGACATTTTAAAATCAACCAGATGGACGTGTGCGAATATTTTTTCGTTCGCATTATTTTTATAGGTCAATGTATTACGTTTAATATAACTAAATATGGCTTATCAAGACCTGTCGGATTTTATAAAGAAACTGGAAGAATCAGGACAACTCAGGCGCATTAAGACCGAAGTATCAGCAGAATTAGAGATAGCTGAAATTACCGATCGTGTCTCCAAGGTATACGGGCCGGCCCTCCTCTTTGAAAAGGTGAAGGGCTATTCGATGCCGGTACTCATAAATGCATTTGGCTCTTACGAACGCATGGCCATGGCGCTCAACGTTAAGCATGTGGATGAAATTGCACGGGAGATTGAGAGCCTGGTAAAGCCTGAGATACCATCAACCTTTATTGACAAGATTAAGTTCATTCCCCACATGTTGATGACGCTGTCAAAATTTCCTCCAAAGATGGTTAGACATGCGCCATGCCAGGAGGTGGTATTTGAAACAGAGCCATCCCTTTCAAAAATACCCATCATAAAGTGCTGGCCAGGTGATGGCGGTAAGTTTATTACTCTGCCTCTTGTAATAACAAGGAATTTAAAAACAGGGAATAGGAATGTTGGTATGTATCGTTTGCACGTCTATGACGACAGGACAACGGGTATGCACTGGCACATCCATCATGACGGCGCCCGGCACTACAGGGATTATCAACGGGAAAACAAACGCATGCCAGTAGCTGTGGCACTGGGCTGCGATCCAGCGATTACCTATGCTGCGACAGCGCCTGTACCACCCGAAGTGGATGAAATGGTCTTTGCGGGTTTCTTGAGGAAAAAGAATGTAGAGATGGTTGCCTGCAAGACTATTGATATGGAAGTGCCTGCTGATGCTGAGATTGTCCTGGAAGGATACGTCGATCCCAAAGAAACCCGCATTGAAGGACCGTTTGGCGACCACACAGGCTATTATTCACTGGCAGATTATTATCCCGTATTCCATATTACCTGCATTACGCAATGCAGAGAGCCGATCTATCCCACTACGATTGTCGGCAAACCACCCATGGAAGATTGCTATATGGGAAAGGCTACAGAACGGCTGTTTCTGCCGCTTTTAAAACTCATGATCCCGGAAATTGTTGATATGAACCTGCCGCTTTTTGGTGTATTCCACAACTTTGCCTTTCTGTCCATTGATAAACGATACCCATTCCAGGCGAAGAAGGTAATGCATGGGATTTGGGGCATGGGGCAAATGATGTTCACGAAGATTATTGTGGTGGTGGACAAAGACGTGGATGTGCAAAATGTAGATGAAGTATTGTGGCGGGTAGGAAATAATGTTGACCCACGCAGAGACATTACCTTTGTGGATGGCCCACTGGATGCCCTGGAACACGCCTCCGCCTTGCCTAAAATAGGTTCTAAAATGGGAATAGACGCTACCAAGAAGTGGCCTGAAGAAGGTTTCACAAGGGAGTGGCCTGACGATATTATGATGTCACCGGATATTGTAGATCTTGTAAATAAGAAGTGGAATACATACGGAATCTAGCTAAAAAAATTGTATATGAATTTTCATTTTATTTAAGCGGGTTTTGGGGTGGCGCTGACAAACTTCTGTTGTCCGTGTTTAACTTAAATCTACATATTTTATAATAGCACAAATTATTCCCCTCTTGGGAGGGGTTAGGGGTGGGCCCCTTGGGCGTAGTCGTAGAGACAGGTTTAAAACCTGTCTCTACACAATTCACGAATTACCGACTTACCCACCCCTAAATCCCCTCCCAAGAGGGGACTTTCTAAATTTATGCTTACGCAAACTGAATTATTGACAAAAAAAGGCGAACACATCCAGCAGATGTTTGGTTCGATTGCCAGTGTATACGATCTTTTAAATACCTTGTTAAGTTTAAATTTCGACAAGAGCTGGCGTAAATTTGCTGTAAAGGTTAGTAACGTTACTCCGGGTGCAAAGGTCCTTGACGTTTGCACGGGTACCGGCGACTTAGCAATCGCTTATTCAAAGGTGTTGAATGGGGGGGGAAAGGTCATTGGAAGTGATTTTTGTCATGAAATGGTCAAACTCGCAGACCACAAGCTCAGAAAAAAGAACCTTTCCAACAAAATTGAAGTACTTGGGGCCGATACCTTGCATTTGCCTTTTCAGGACAATTATTTTCAAGTCTCTGCCGTGGCATTTGGAATCAGGAATGTATCTGATTTAAGGGCGGGTATTGCAGAAATGGTGAGGATAACTGCCCCGGGTGGTCGTGTTGTTATATTAGAGTTTTCACAACCAACGAATCCACTATTTAAGGCAATCTATTATTTTTATTTTAAAAAGATACTGCCCCTCCTTGGGAAGCTCATTTCACGCAGTAAGTATAATGCTTACTCCTATCTTCCGTCATCGGTGTTAACCTTTCCTGATCGGTATGGATTAAAGAAAAAAATGGAATCCTGCGGGCTTGCAGATGTGAAGATTTTCTCAAGAACCATGGGAATCGTTACCATTCATGTCGGCAAAAAGTCTTGTAAATAGCGATAAAATACTCGAACGCTGGATGAAGATTTATTAAATAATCATCTATAGGCTTGACTAACCAAAAAAAGTTGTATATTATGTTTTAACAAGTTTTTCCTAACAAAAACATTTCAACGCGAAATAGATGGCGCATGAGATAGATAATGCATCATCCGGATATTAAGCTTATCAGCTACTGGGGAATAGTGTAACGGTAGCACAAATGATTCTGGATCATTTCGTCTAGGTTCGAATCCTAGTTCCCCAGCCAATTCTTAAGCGTTTTTTCAGCCTGATATAAATTCTGCCCATAAACTGTAAGGGTCAAGAGAAAACGAGAGAATGCGGTGATTTATGTTTAACAAAGTTCTTCATAAACTCAAGACAGTTACACCATGGCGCATCTTCTGGCTTTCCGTACTTTTGTCAGAATTCCTCACTGAAACAATAGTAACCTTATTGAGTATTTTAATCCACGGCAGAATTACTTATGATTATTTAATTGTCGGGAGTATTACCGCCCTTTTCGTTTCTATAATTGTTGCTGCCATCCTTGTCTTATTAATAAAGGAATTACGGAAAAACGAAAGAACTCTGAATGAGCTAAACCGGAGGTTATTCGACCTCTCAATAAGAGACGATCTTACTGACGTTTACAATCGCAGGCACTTTTACGAAAAGCTTGAAGAAGAGATAAAAAGGTCGGAGCGTTATGGAACCGTACTTTCTCTGATTATGCTGGATATCGATTACTTTAAGCATTATAACGATACTCATGGGCATCAGGCAGGAGATAGTGTCTTAAGGGATGTTGCATTACTTCTCAGGAATAATGTGAGGGAACAGGATCTCGTTGCCAGGTATGGCGGCGAAGAGTTTGCTATAATACTTCCTGAAACAGGGAAACAGGTTGCAGGTAAACTTGCAGAAAGGATAAGAGGATGTTTATCAACTCAAACATTTCACTTTAAAGAGACTCTTCAAAGTGGAAAATTAACTATAAGCCTTGGAGTTGCAACATTTCCAGAAGATGCAAAATCTTTAAACGACCTCGTAGAAACGGCAGACCGAGCTTTATATAAGGCTAAAGAAAAAGGTAGGAATAGAGTAGCGTTGGTCGGCGAGACTTAAGGAGTGATTTATTGATTCTTAGATTTACTCACTAACGCAATTTTATTATTACAGAATCATACATCAAAAAGAACGTTCTGATTAACAATTCATTAATACAGTTAACTGTAACCATGATATTGTCATCACAAGAACGGCAAATTCCCTTTTTACAAATTTATCTACCAACAGTTTCATATCCAATTTCCAATCTCCAATCTCTTTTCTTAAATATTTACTAAATTATTTTTATATAATTCCGATAATTAATAATAACAAACAAATTCGAGAGACAATATATACAAAAAAGGAGGGGGTAGGCATGAATAATGATGATTTATACAAAAATTTGTTGGATAATTTATCTGAAGGAATACATGTTGTTGACCAGGAAGGAGTAATTTCATCCTGGAATAAAAGCGCAGAGATGCTTACGGGTTATAAAAGCTCTGAGATAGTGGGACAATGTTGTCGAGGTGATGTTTTGAATTATGTTGATGACCAGGGCGTTAGTGTTTGTGGGGAAGAATGTCTGGCTGTAAAATCAATGAATGACGGCTGCATATATAGTATGGAGGTATATGTTAACCACAAGGAAGGTCATCGAGTGCCTATTTTAGTGCGTGTATCACCAATTAAAAATTCGCAAGGGCAAGTCATCGGAGCTGTTGAAGAGCTTTGCGATAATGCTTCCAAGTCTGCATACGAACACAAGATTGAAGAACTGGAAAAATGCGCTCTGGTTGATCCTCTTACGGGTTTAATGAAGAAACGTGGATTGGAGATGAATCTCAGGTCTGTAATTGGTGTAATGCATAGGTATGGCTGGACATATGGGGTTATTTATGTGGATATAGATGAGTTTGAGCGAATAAACGAGATGTATGGCCGTACTATTGGGAATGATGTATTAAAGATGATTGCGAAGACGTTGCAAAATAGTGTGCGGGCAACCGATGTGGTTGGCAGATGGGAAGACGATGTGTTTATGATAATTGCTGCGAACGTTAATGAAGATCAACTGATTCACATTGCAAATAAAATTAGAGTGCTTGTCGAGCAGTCGGGTTTTTCTGTAGAGTCTGGTATTATTCGCGTTACCGCCTCCGTCTGCGCAACGGTTGTAAGGTCAAATGATACTGTGAGTGCTTTGTTTGAAAGGATAGACAAATTGATGGAACATGGCAAAGTATTCAGGAAAAAACATGTACTATTGAAAATGGCTGTTTAAATCTTACAAGGTAAAACCACAGACCGATAAAAGAGTTTAGTACACAGATTTCATAAGATAAGACAGATCAAAGGTAGAAATAATTCTGTGAGGATTTAATTAAAGAAACAGTTCTCTTGGAATACTAATATCAGTTACTGTAACATTACCCGTATAACACGGACCATCGCCCAGATTAAAACCCTTTTTTGCAACGGCAAAGGTTACGGTTTTTGTGGCCTGAATGGCAGCGCCTAAGATTTTACCAGTGTTACAGTCGAGCCCCGATGGTATGTCAACAGATACCATGGGTTTATTCAGGGTATTGACGCCATGAATGAGTGTTTTAAATGGTTCACGGACATTCCCCGAAAGCCCCGTTCCAAACAAGGCATCTACCAGGATATTACAATCATTCAATTCCTTTAAAATGCTGTTTACACCGGAAATATCAAGAATCTCTTTCACGGGTATTTTCATATTGAGGAGTATTTGTAAATTTGTGCCAGCGTCTCCGTCTTTCAAGATGTCGGAAACCCTTGCAACAAGAAAAACATCAACTGAAATGCCGTGGTTACAAAGATGCCGCGCGACGACAAACCCATCACCGCCGTTATTCCCTTTCCCGCACAAAATAGCCACTTTTGCTTGTTGCGGGTCGTCTAACATTTTCAAGATTTCTTCTGCCACATTCCTTCCGGCATTTTCCATGAGGACAATCCCAGGAATTTTGTATTCTTCAATAGCCTTTCTGTCCAATTCCCGCATCTCTTCACGTGTTAATGATTTTTTCATTTAATAAACCTTGAGGTTGATAAAATTTGATTTTTATACAGGTATCACTTTGCCTAATCACTGAGCCCAAGCCGAAAGGTGTCAATTAAAGGAAACTTCGTCTCCTTCTTTTGGTCAAAAATAGCTTAATCAATGAAGATACATAGAAAAACACACTCCACAAGAAGCCACAAAAGGAGTTATCTCGGTATTTCCCAAATCTAGATAAACCTAATCTCTTCAGTCGTTTTCAGTAATACTATATAAAGCAGCGAACATTTGTTATCGGAAACGGCATGATGATATAAAAGTAAGAAATCATTGTCAACTTGTAAAACGTTTTGTTTCTATAAAATTCTTGACCTGAGAAACTATTTAACTTAAAATTTTGTTTATAATTTCGAAGTAAATAACTTTAAGATAATTTAAGGAGATTCTAAAATGGGTAAAGTAAGATGCCCTGGAAGTATACGAAATACAACCCCCACACCGATTGAGCGTAAATGTAATAATTGTGGTGCTACGTTAGAGATGTGGAGTGATGAGGAGAAGGCCGATTGCCACAAATGCGGTACTGAAATATTTAAGGATAAAGTTCCTACCTGTATTGAATGGTGTAGATCAGCAGAAGAATGTATGGGACATATCTTCGATGTTAAAAAGATACAGGAAGAAGCCAAAAAAAGAGCGGCGGCTGATGGTAACCCTAAATTCTTTGATCAGGTTACCGAAATGATAAAAAGGAAGAAAGAAGGTGTATAATTCAGGCCGTGCTTCATTCCGAAGCAAAACAAACAAAATCTGTTGAAATAGATATTAACTACACAACCATCAATTCCAAACCTACTACGATTTGTTCAAATAATAAAACATCAATACAAAACATCTTAATTATCCGACCAGGTGCCCTTGGCGATCTGGTTGTTACATTGCCCACCATTGAAGCCATTCGTAATTATTTCGAAAATGC
>JAUSDH010000044.1 GCA_030650655.1 Candidatus Brocadiaceae bacterium | reverse complement strand
GCTTAATTTTTTGATTCAAATTATCCATTTAAAGATAGACCTCCTTAATAAGTTATATACATGGAGATAATCAATATGCACCGTTTTGTCTAGATTTATCATACGGTTGACAGCACAAAACAAGACCTAAGTTTTGTTTTTCAAAGCATGAATGTTTCTGTTTTTTCTATGAAATTCACCCAATAAGATAACAATATCTTCCTCGCTACTATTAACCTTGACGGTTTCTAACATTTTTTTCTTTGTTTGGTGCATTTCTTTTTTGCTATTTCGCCTCTTTAAAAAATGAATACATGACTCTAGCCTATTGCCATGATCGGTAACATTTTGAAACTCCTCCGTTGTTACAATGTCCATGAGAATTTTATTGAGTCGGGCGTCATCCAATATATGTAATACATCTTCGCCTTTTACAACATTGTTTTTATGATATAATTCAACTGTCTTCTCAGCTATCTGCTGAAAATCCTTATTCGTAAATTCTTCCAAGCCTATCTCTTCTAATACCTTTGGTATAAGTATATTGGATGATAGCATCAAATACAAGAGTTCTCGCTCCATCTTTGAAGAAGCATCTAATCGTTGCTCTACAATTTGTTTTTTATCTGTGGGAAAGGGTTGTTTATTAAATTTTTTTAGCTGTGACCGCAAGGTTGCCTCATCAATGGACATCTCTTCGGAGACCCATTTAACGAGTAAATTGCGTTTGATAACATCAGGCATTTTCGTTGCTGTCGAAAGAATATCGCTGATGGCATTTGCCTTGCCGTGGATGGTTGACATGTCCCATTTGGAGGCGGCCATTTCGATCTTAAAACTAAAAAAATCCTTTGCACTATTGACACATGCCAGAAAACTCTCTGCACCTTCTGCTACGAGAAAGTCACAGGGGTCAAAGTCTTTGGGCAGTTGGGCAATTTTTACATCAAATTCTTCTTCAATAAAAATGTCCAGGTTTCTATCAGAAGATTTCTGGCCTGCAGTATCTGAATCGAGCAGGAGTATTACCTGATTACAGTATTGCCGTAATTGCCTCAGGTGCTGTTTTGATATAGATGTTCCCATTACGGCTACTGACCAATCGATTCCATGCTGATGTGCCATGATTACATCTGTATAACCCTCCATGAGTATTACTCTGTGCTGTTTCAAAATGGCATTTTTTGCGATGTCGATACCGTAAAGGACATTACTCTTGTTAAAAAGAACTGTTTCCGGTGAATTGAGATATTTTGGAAGTGAATCATCTAAAGACCGTCCCCCAAAACCAACGACCTGTTTCCTGGCGTCGAGTATTGGAAACATTAGCCTGTTCCGGAATCGGTCATAATAGCCATTTCCTTCCTTTTTTGGAATAATCAAACCCACTTTTTCTAATAGTTCTGTGGGGATGTTACGCTCCTTGCATGTTTTCAATAACGCATCCCAGCTATTGGGGGCGTAGCCAAGACAGAAGTTTTTGATGGATTGGTCGTTTATCTGCCGTTTTTGCAAATAATCCCTTGCAACTTTTCCATATTCGCTGTTAAGCAGGATACTGTGATAAAATTTTGCTGCAAAATTGGTTATGTTTACCAAATGAGTCTTTTCTGCTGTCAAAAGAGAAGTCTTTTTATTGTTCTGTAAATGAGAAAGATCAATATGTGACTTTGCAGCCACCAGCTTTACTGCTTCTACAAAATCCACACCTTCCTGCTTCATGATAAATTGAAATATCGTACCACCTTCTCCGCACCCAAAGCATTTAAAAAGTTTTTTCTCTGGATTTACCGTAAATGAGGGTGTTTTTTCAGAATGGAAAGGACACAATCCTGTAAAATTTCTGCCGCTTTGTTTTAGGTGGACGTGCTCTGATATGATTTGAATAATATCTGAGGCTTGCTGTATTTCTGCAATCTTTTCTTGTGGTATAAAGTTTACCATTAATTGGGAAGATGAATGTTTAAAATAATATTTTAAACAAATAAATTATATCATTAAAATAAATAATGTCAATGCATTGGGAAATAAATTATTTATTTTTATTGAATCTTTTATAAAGTGACGTTTTATATTCTGAATTGACTAAATAATATTAGTTTCGGAGTTTTTAGTCATAGAAATGCATAACTATTTGTTGATTCTCATGTTGATACCCTTTTTGATAAGATACTCTTTTACTTCCTGGATAGAGATTTCTCTATAATGAAAAATAGAGGCAGCCAGGGCTGCATCAGCTTTACCCTTAGTAAAAACATCAAAAAAGTGTTCCAGTTTACCGGCCCCACCAGAGGCTATAATGGGAATGGTCACTGCCTCTGATATAGTTCTGTTCAACTCGATGTCAAAGCCGTTCTTGGTACCGTCGCAATCCATGCTTGTTAGTAATATTTCACCGGCGCCCTTTGCTTCAACCTCCTTTGCCCATGTAACAGCATCCAACCCGGTAGGCGTTCGACCACCGTGTGTATAAACTTCCCACTTTGTATTGGCAACATTGCCTTTTACTCTTTTTGCGTCAATAGCAACTACGATACACTGGCTGCCAAAACGTCTGGACGCCTTTGTGACAAATTCAGGATCTTTGACAGCGGCTGTATTGATGGAAACTTTATCTGCCCCGGCGTTTAACAATCGGCGGATGTCATCGATATTCCGAATGCCTCCGCCAACGGTCAAGGGCATAAATACCTGTTCAGCAGTTTTTTTGACGACATCGAGAATGATGTCCCTGTTTTCGTGTGAGGCTGTAATATCGAGAAAGGTTAACTCGTCAGCGCCTTCTTTGTCATATAAAGCCGCTATTTCAACGGGATCTCCTGCGTCTTTTAAATTCAGGAAATTCGTTCCTTTAACGACACGCCCATCTTTTACATCAAGGCAAGGTATAATTCTTTTGGCAAGCATAGTCGAGTTAGAAAGTCCCCTCTTGGGAGGGGATTTAGGGGTGGGTAAGTCGGTAATTCGTGAAATATTCACTGAGATTTTACGCCCAAGGAACCCACCCCTAACCCCTCCCAAGAGGGGAATAATTTGTGCCATTATAAAATATGTGGATTTAAGTTAAACAAGGACAATCGAAGTTTGTCAGTGTCTCCCCAAAACCCGCATAAATAAAATGAAAATTCCTATACAATTCAATTAAGACAAAATACACAGGCAGGCAAAAGAAGTTTAAAAATCCTTTTCTGGACTGCTGGCTTTAGCGTAAAGTCTTTTGGGTATGCGTCCGGAAAGAAATGCAAGCCGACCTGATTCACACGCCAGTTTCATGGCCCTTGCCATACGTACAGGGTCTTTTGCAAGGGCAATTCCCGTGTTAAGCAGCACACCCTCACAACCAAGTTCCATGGCTATTGTCACGTCAGATGCGGTACCAACACCTGCATCTACAATAATAGGAACTTTTGCTGATTCGAGGATAATGCGTATGTTGTTTTTATTTAAAATACCCTGACCCGATCCAATTGGCGCACCAGCCGGCATGACACAGGTTGCACCCGCATCTTCTAACTTTTTTGCGATGATGGGATCATCGGA
Organism: Candidatus Brocadiaceae bacterium; assembly: GCA_030650655.1. Lineage (GTDB taxonomy): Bacteria > Planctomycetota > Brocadiia > Brocadiales > Brocadiaceae > Wunengus. Next base: position 3,140 of record JAUSDH010000044.1, on the reverse strand, counting down.
GGTGTACACGAGCACGGTAAAACCCTCTTTGACCAAAACTGTTGTTGCTTTCAGCGTTTCGATAGGGTCGGGCAGAAGTGTTTTTTCGTCACCAAGTACCTCCAACTTGATCATGTCAGACATGCCAGCTTCCCGCGCAAGACGGGCTACCCGAATGGCCTCATCAGCAGAATAACACCCCGCCGTATTGGGCAGAATTTTGTATTTTTTTGCGTCAATATAGTCTAACAGGGATTCCGATTCACTGATTTTTACCCTTCTGACAGCAACGGTGACCACTTCTGCGCCGCTTGCCTCTAACGCTTCCACCATTACTTCCATAGAAGGATATTTTCCCGTACCAACAAAAAGTCGGGAAGTAAATTCATACTTCCCGATCTTGAGTTTTTTATCTTCAGCTTTCTTTTCGATTCTATCCGCCACCAACAAAAGTTACTACCTCCAATATATCCGCATCGTTAAGCATACAAACAGAAAGTTCTTTCCTGGGAACTATTTGTAAATTCAATTCTACCGCTGCACGGTTCTTGTCAATCTTATATAATTCAAGCAATTTTTCTACGGTTGTTCCTTCAGGACATTCTTTCGGTTCGCCATTTAAAATGACTTTCATAATTTATTTTTATTTACAACAACTCATTGTGACAGCGGGTTTCTTAGACCTTACGTACTCGTCTATTGATTTTGCAGCCTTTTTCCCGGCGCCCATAGCCAGAATGACGGTTGCAGCGCCAGTCACAATATCACCACCGGCAAAGACACCTTCCTTGTTGGTTTTACAGGTTTCTAAATCTGCTACAATGTTGCCCCACTTATTTACCTGTAAGTCAGGAGTTGTGGCTGGGATTAGTGGGTTTGGACCATTGCCAATAGACATAATTACACATTCCACATTGAGTACGAATTCGGAGCCTTTTACAGGAATAGGGCGTCTTCTCCCTGACTCGTCAGGTTCGCCTAACTCCATTTTCACACACTCAAGTCCGCTGACCCAGCCTTTTTCATCACCTAAAATCTTTATGGGATTCGTCAGGAATTTAAACTGCAACCCCTCCTCTTCGCCGTGATGGATTTCGTCAACCCTGGCGGGCATTTCATCTCTTGAACGACGATAAACGACATATACATTCTCGGCGCCCAGGCGTAGTGCGGTTCGTGCCGAATCCATAGCCACGTTTCCTGCGCCAATTACTGCTACATTCTTCCGCATTGCTATTGGCGTTGCGTATTTTGTGTTGTAAGCCTTCATCAGATTGACCCGTGTGAGGTATTCGTTTGCCGAATACACTCCATTCAGGTTTTCACCTGGGATTGCCATAAACATGGGCAATCCAGCGCCTGTACCCACAAAAACAGCATCAAAGCCGTTTTGTAATAATTCATCCACCGTTTGTGCCTTTCCAACGACAGCATTGACTTCGATCTTTACTCCTAATTTCCGGAGATATTCTACCTCTGATTCTACAATGGCCTTTGGTAACCTGAATTCTGGAATTCCATAAACCAATACACCGCCAGCCTTGTGCAGTGCTTCAAATATAGTGACGTCATGCCCTATCTTTATAAGCTCGCCTGCACAGGCAAGCCCGGCTGGGCCTCCTCCTACGATTGCCACCTTGTAACCTGTTTTTTCAGGTAGCTTCGGTACGGTCACTGCATTATGGGTTCTTTCATAATCGGCAACAAAACGTTCAAGGTTCCCTATCGCCACGGGTTTGAATTTTTTACCTACGATGCAGATCTTTTCGCATTGATCTTCCTGCGGGCATACACGGCCGCAAACAGCCGGCAGGGCATTTTTCTCTTTGATCTTACGCGCCGCAGCAAGAAAGTCTCCTTCTGCAATCAGTTTGATAAATCCAGGAATGTCGATACTTACAGGGCAGCCATCGCAACAGAGGGGTTTCTTGCACTGCAGGCATCGTAATGCCTCCTGACGTGCCATTTCTGGTGTATATCCACAAGGTACTTCTTCAAAATTCTTTATCCTGTTGGCGGGCTCTTGCTCCGGCATCTTTTGCCGTGGAATAGCGCCCATTTTCTTTGCGCCTGCTTTTCCAGTTCCTGTTGTGACGCTGGAAAGACCTTCTGCTAATTGATCGATAACCGCATGCCCTTCAGCGGCATGCATGGAAACTGCTGGTTTATGTACCATCCCTGCACGGTCTTCAGGTGGTTTCCAACAGGCACTATCCTTTCCTACACTTTGTAATTGTGGATCTTTACCGTTGCTGGTGTATGTTTTCAAACGCTGCATCAGATTGTCATAGTCCACCTGATGGCCGTCAAACTCAGGGCCGTCCACACAGACAAACTTGGGTTTATTATCTATCGAGACTCTGCAACCGCCGCACATGCCTGTTCCATCCACCATGATCGGATTGAGGCTCACAATCGTCTTTAAATTATAGGGTTTTGTAAGTCTGCTGACCGCAGCCATCAATGGGACAGGACCTACTGCGAATACGATATCAATTTTTCCCCCTTTGTTAATTAAATCCTGTAATATCTGGGTTGGAAATCCCTTTGTGCCTTTAGAACCGTCATCTGTGGCAATCAGGAACTCGCTGCTGCACGCTTGCATCTCTTTTTCACAAATCAGGAGGTCTTTGTTTCTCCCACTGATAATTGATATTACATGGTTGCCTGCCGCATGAAGCGCCTGAGCAATTGGCATCACTAGTGCTATCCCCAAGCCTCCACCAATACACACAGCCGTCCCGTAATTTTCGATATGGGTAGGATGTCCTAACGGACCTACTACATCTAAAATATAATCACCGACATTTAATCCGGATAACTGGCGTGTTGTATCTCCCACGACCTGGAAAATAATGGTAATCGTTCCTTGTTTATTGTCAGAGCCAGCTATTGTTAAAGGTATTCTTTCACCAGGCTCGTCTATGCGGAGCATAACGAATTGCCCTGGTTTCCTTTTGCTGGCAATCTTCGGTGCGTCAATCTTCATTAAAAAAGTAGAGTCTGCAATCTTTGACTTTTCGATAATCTTAAACATATCTTCCCCACCCCTTTTGAAACATTAATGCAATAATTAATTTACATACATTAGTAAAAAGAAAAGATAATTTATCAAAATAATGGTAACTAATCCACAAAAAAAATGCAAGGGAAAAGAAGGT
>JAUSDH010000041.1 GCA_030650655.1 Candidatus Brocadiaceae bacterium | reverse complement strand
ACTAATAAAAACGCATCAAATCATAATACCACCCACCTCTGCCCTGCAAGGGGGGAAGGTGAGGGGTATGATGTCATTTTATTTAGAGAGCTTTGAATTTTGTCATTTCGAGGAGCATTCGCGACGAGAAATCTTTACGATTTCAGTTATTTCAAGATTTCTCCCTTCGGTCGAAATGACATTATTGACAGTTTTTCAAAGGTCTCATTTATTGCACTTGAAGTAATTTATCAAAAAATCTATTACCTCGCAATAGAAAAAATGCAGGAATATCCAACGAATGGTCGTCTAAGAGGTCATACGGTCAAATCTTCATTGTTCAATAATCTAAAGTGGCACGAATGACGGAATTGATCGTCACTATCATGACTTGTCAGGTATCTTCACATTTTTTTCGTTTTTCTGCCTTTTTAAGGCAAACAAAAAACGCCTTTTCCAAAACTCTGGCCAGAAAAGGCGTTTTTTGTAATTTCAAGAACTGTAAAACTAAAGGTATAACTAAGTCTTATTTGGCTTGGCTTGCAAGAGGTGTTCCATTAATTTTCCTCCACAATTTATTTGAAATATCCCAAAACCCGAACTTCTTACCGCAGAGTCACAGAGTACGCAGAGAGGAGTCGTAGTAGTCAAAAAGCAAATAAATCGTTTAGCTTAATCTCTGCCAGAAAACATCCGCAACTCATCGGTCTTTGCAGTGTGTGGTGTTTTTATAAAAAACAAATATGCTTGTCAAGTCTTTTTTAAAATGGCATTGTTACTTTTATGTCCGGGATTTTCTTAAAATCTTCCTTATCTTCTGTAACGATTTCAGTTATATCATTTTCCTTCATACAAGCAGCAATCACCGCATCCCATAAATGAATTTCATGTTCAGAAACAAGATCAATGGCGTTTAAAAATGTGTCCATATCCCTGTCAATAATTCTCCAATTGTTTGATTTCAGTAAATCTTCCACAATAGTTTTTGCGTCAGCAATATCAACTGGATTCTCAACTTTCTTGGTGATAACAACAAAAAACTCCATGAGGTTTTGCAGACAAACAACTCCCCCACCTTCTTTCCATATTCGTCTTAGAATATCTCTTGAGATTTCGTGTTTTTTCTCCTTCGGAGGTATCATACGCATATACAAGAATGTTGGTATCTATCAGTTTATCTGACATATAGGTCTTTACGTCTTACATAAAATATTTTCCCCAGATAAAAACCTTTATCAAGGAGTTTGAGTTGTCTATCTTTAATCTCTTCTTGTTCTTCCTTATCCATAGTTTTTAACATAACAATTGTTTTTGTTCCAATAGGAAGATGTATCTTTTCGTCGAGACGGATTACATTGCCTTCAACGGTACCTTTATAAACCTTCTTCATACTCCACCTCACTTCCTTAAGAGAGTCACAGCTTTAAGTCTCTATCTATACCTTAAAATATCTGAATTTCACTGCTTGTACCAAAAACAAAATATCCTTGTCAAGCTTTTTTATTCAACAGAACTTATTTGATATTGCAAAATATTTACTCGCTTATATAATCTGGTTGAAATTAACATTTAGAAAATCAAAGCAGCCACAAATGCGCAAGACACCAAGAAAAATACTTAGTGACTTTGTAGTAACTTTTAAATCCATTTACAACAAGTCCGTACCACCATGTGGACTCGGCGCAAAGACCAGCGCCTTAATCAACCAATTCTGGTGTCTGATCCCCGAAAATAGTCTATCATGAATGACAACGAAAGGCACAATTACTTAATATCGGTCATTTCCCATAGAGAATCTCGTCTCCTTCTTGCCACTGGCAGATATGCAGGCGAAGGATTTGATGACGCCGGTCTTAACACCATTTTTCTCGCCATGCCGGTTTCCTGGAAAGGAACCCTTGTCCAATATGAAGGCCGCATTCATCGTTTACACGAAGGAAAGAAGGATGTGAGAATATACGACTATGTGGACAACAGTGTTCCTATGTTAATGAATATGTTCAAGAAAAGGCTCAGAGGCTATCGGGCTTTGGGCTATGAGATAACTGGAGAGAAACTTGGCTAATTTCTTTGGGTAGCAAAAATCCAACAGTTTTGCGTTTCACATCTTATTGACAACCCTTTCTCAACTAAAAATGATTCGTGTCCTATCTTGGTTCCTCACAGATAAAAAAACAGTTGATATGGAAATAAAATGATGCTAACTTATTAAGAAAGGCTTATTTAAAAACATTTAAAACTATTAGTGGATTTGCCGAATATTTGCAAAGACTTTTAGTAAAATTGGATATTAGGTGGATAGGAATAAGCTAAAAATAGCTGCTGAAAAAGGTTATATCGAATGGCAACGGCACGCACTTGAAAGGATGATGGAAAGAGGGATTTCACGAGAAACAGTTAAAAAGATTTTACTTTCTGGAGAGATTATTGAAAATTATCCTGATGATAAACCTTATCCCAGCGCCTTGTTTTTGGGATGGTTTGAGGAAGAACCGTTTCATGTAGTTGCGGCATTTGACTCTCTTAGTGAATATTGTTTTGTTATTACCGCATATAAACCAGATTTAGAACATTTTGAACCAAACTACAAAACAAGGAGGCAACATGGCAATTAAGAAATTACCTGACAAATGTCCACTTTGTGGTGGCAATAAAAAAAAGGGAAAAACGATTTTTACGGTTGATTTAGGATTTGGTGTTGTCGTAGTAAGGGACGTGCCTGCAACCGTATGTTCACAATGCGGCGCTGATTGGATTGAGGATGCTATCGCATCAAAACTAGAGGAGATCGTGAATGACGCACGCCTGAAGCATCGCATAGTAGAAGTTACAACACTTTCCACTTAATAAATATCTCCGTAAAAGCTTGATCAAAGAACCTGTTTAACCTTGATTTAAGGTTGTGCATGAGAATCCGCTTCACTAGCAAGAGTAAAAGTGACTCCGTTCCTACCCCAAAATTTTTCAATTCTTCTCCTGTCATCACAAAAGACACAACCGCTTCTGATGGTATCCTCTCTAAAACATCAAGACCACTTCTCCCCATAAGCGTTAACTTAAGAAGTTGATTCAATTTAAATGCAATTAAATATCGAATATCGAACAGAAAATGTCGAATTATTAAGTTTTTTTCCTTCGAAATTCAATATTCCTTGTTCTGCATTCGATATTTTGCTCTAAAATGCTCTAGTTCTTTCTTAAGTTAACGCTTATGCCCCTTCTCCCCCTCGATCTCTCGATCTTGTCAGGAGGACTTGACGAAAGGCTTGGGAATCCGCCACGTCTTTCGAAGGAAATCGTCCGTGAAGAGGGAAGACACTTCCCCTATTTCTAGGCTGGTTCAATCGTCCCCGATTGAACCGAAACGTTTGGCATGTTCACAGGACGTGCCGGCTTAAAGCCAGTAAACAATTCAAACTTTATGGTTCAATCTACCAGCCCATCTGATAATTGATAATAAAGGTTTGATAAATGAAGGTAACCCCATTACTGCTCTTTCCCCTATTTCCATTGACATGCAAACCATAATAGGGATAATCTCATTTTATGCCCAGAATAACAAGGATATGTACCATAGATTATCCCCATTATATAACCCAACGGGGAAATATAAAAGAAGCACTCTTTTTTAATACTAGGGGAAGTGTCCCCTTTTTTATCCCATGACTGATATAAACGACAAGCTAAAAACCGCATGGATCAGGCAATTGAATGAAGACTGGAAGATGGCAAATTTCCTTTACTTTAAAGATTCTATGCGCCCCCCAAACTATGAACTATCTTATTCAGGGGTGGCATTGGGCCGGTGGAAAGGCGGTTGTCACCGGCATCTCTCCATCAGTATTCATCTGATCAAGACGTATGCCTGGGAATACGTACAGGAGGTTCTTTGCCATGAAATGGTGCACCAGTACGTGGAGGAAGTTTTAGGAATCTGCGAGGAACTTCCCCACGGAGAAGCATTCAAGAGGGTTTGCCAGGAAAAGGGAATTGATCCAACGGCTACGGGTGACATTCAAATCTGGATGGAAAAGCGCAAAAACAGATTCACCGTGAGTTCGGAAAACCACCAGATACTGGATAAGGTTCATAAACTGCTGGCATTGGCCCAAAGCCCCAACGAACACGAGGCCCAAACTGCCATGGCCAAGGCCCATGAGTTGTTATTAAGACATAACCTGTCGCTCCTGGATACTCAAACGAAATGGAATTACACTCATAAGCAAGTCGGTGAAATAGGCCGGAGAGACCCCGCGAAGTCCACAATCAGCGCGATACTTTGCAAATATTTTTTCGTAGAGGCCATCTGGACGTTCGGGTACGACCAGCATAGAAACCTGCGCGGCCGGGTTTTGGAAATTTATGGGACGCCGGAAAATGTCGAGATGGCGGAATATGTGTATCATTATCTTCAAAACGTCCCGGAACTTTTATGGACGGAGTACAAAGAGAAAAATACTATCAACGGGAACAGGCATCGAAGGACTTTTATCTGTGGCCTCTTGGAAGGTTTTTATCATAAACTGGAAGGCAGGGTGCCGGAAAATGTGTCCCAAAAACTGGTATGGAAGGGAGACCCGCGGCTCAAGGAGTTTTATCGCCAAAGAAATCCCAGGCGTACCCGAACCACTTCCAGGTATTCCAGAACCTGTCAGGATGCCTATAATTCCGGAGTATTCCAAGGGAAAAAACTGATTATACACAAGGGCGTTCGAGAGAACGGCAACGGGGAAGTCAAGTATTTAAACTAACCGTTTCAAAGGTTGAACCTAAATTCTGCAATCGGGCACGAATGAATACGAATAATATAAAGAGGTTACTGCTCTTTTTCATTCAGCCTTTTTCAGCACAGTTGTGGTACCTGAAGTGGCTTTCAATGTGTGGTGTTTGAGGCATTGGTTCTTCTTGGGTGAAACCGCATCTCCCTACACCACTCTCTTGAAGTCGATATATCCGCGCTCTACATCCGTTCGGGCTAGTTGCACACGGAGCCCATGGCCGACGTCCATGCCTTCAAAACCGCTCGCCAGTCTTCCTTCAATGGGCGGATGCAGAATACGGACCCACGTGCCTTTGTCAGCCGCGCCGGTGACGATGGCATCGAAATGCTCCCCGATCCTTGATTCCAGCAGCAATGCGGCTGCGGATTTTTTGACCTGCCGTTCAACTTTTTTCGCTGCGTCTTCCTCTTCGGTGCAGTGCTTTGCGAGCGCTTCCAATTCGTCGTTCTTATAGGGCAGGGAACGTCCCGCCATTGCTGCTTTCAGTAACCGCTGTGTAATCAGATCGGGGTATCGGCGGTTCGGGGCGGTGGAGTGAGCATAGTC
>JAUSDH010000035.1 GCA_030650655.1 Candidatus Brocadiaceae bacterium | reverse complement strand
ACCGAAAAATCAGGCAGTCTGCCGGGTATCATCCTGAAAAACCTCCTCGACATGGGATTCAAAGGTAAAATGTATCCTGTAAATCCAAAATACAGGAACATTTTTGGTTTGAAGTGTTTCTCTTCGATACTGGATGTTCCGGATGAAATAGCATTGACCGTGATTGCCATCCCCGCCCCGTTGGTATTGGATGTGTTGAAACAACAAGCACAAAAACGAATCCGACATTCCATAATCATCAGCGCCGGTTTTCGTGAAATGGGTCAGGAAGGTATTGAAATGGAAGAAAAGATCAAGCAGGTTGCAATTGAAAATAATATCCGAATCCTTGGTCCTAACTGCCTGGGAGTGTTGGATAATTATGCGAATTTTACCACTTCCTTTTTGCCATGGGAAAGGGTAAGCAAACCTAAAAAAGGGGCATTATCGATCCTCTCTCAAAGTGGTGCCTTTGCTATTGCGTTGTTAGACCTGGCAGCACAGGAAGGTCTTGGCATAGCAAAGATGGTAAATTATGGAAATAGAATTGATGTAGGAGAATCTACCCTTTTGCCGTTTTTGGCGGAGGATGTTCATACAAAGGTTATTGCTATATACATGGAATCGGTTGATCACGGGCGAAGGTTTATCGAAGTTGCCAGGGCTTGTTCAATAAAAAAGCCTATTGTAGCGCTAAAGGTTGGAAAAGGTGCTGCTGGTATTGCCGCAGCCAAATCCCACACAGGAGCCATCGCAGGAAAATATGAAATCTACAAGGCTGCATTTTTAAAATCGGGCATAATTGAAGCCAATGGTCTGGAGGAATTCATCGATGGTGTTAAAGTTCTTTCCATGCAAAATCCACCAAAAGGGAATCGAATCTTGATTGTTACCAATGGTGGAGGCTTTGGCGTTATTGTAGCCGATTATTGTTCAGAAAATGGCTTAGAGGTTCCACCCCCAGCTCCTTTGCTAAAAGAAAAGTTAAGAAGCAAATTCTCAAGGTTCTACGTAGTTAACAATCCTGTTGATTTAACGGGAAGTGCATGCGATGAAGATTATCGAATTGCCTTAAATACTTGCATGATCGAAAGCGACGAATACGATGCCGCTATTATCATTCCGCTTATGGCCCCCCAGGGCATGACAGAGAAAATAGTTGACATCATCGTGGATACGATGAAATTATCAGGGAAGCCGGCAGTTATCTGTACCGTGGGTGGAACATTTACCACGAAGATCAAGCAATTATTTGAAGATCGTATGTTTCCTGTCTATCCCTCTCCTGAACGAAGTGCAAAGGCTATGTCTATGCTGTTGAAAAGGAAAATATTGCAGGAAGGCACTGTACACTCGGTGCTATAGAAATTACTTGCATTTCTCAAGAATACCGATATAGTATTCCTTGAAACTATTCCTATCATCCATTAGATAAACTCCTTTTTGGAGAAAAGATGAGCGTAAGATGCGTCTTAAAAAAGGTGATACAGGTTCTGGTTTATGATAGTTTAGTAATGGGCATTTCATCCATCTCAATTTTTTTTATCCTTACCCCTCAAAGAAGTTATAGTCAGGAAGCAAGTAAAATAGTTGAGACCTCCAGCAATTTGCAGCAACAAAACACACTTATCGAAAATCATAGTAAACAGCATGCCACAGATTCCATTCCTTCTGCCATTTCTCAAAGTGTCAGAAAGATTACAAAAAAAAGAGGTTTTAGAAAAGCACTATCATTGGCTCCTGTAATAGACAAAAATGGTAACGTTTATCTCGCCTCCTGCGATGGCAAACTCTCTGCCATTGACTCAACTGGGAACACAAAATGGTATATTCAATTGGCAGATAATATTAACGTAGGTTGTACGATTAGTTCTGACGACACCTTATATTTTAGTTCAGAAAAAACGCTTTATGCTATTAGTTCAAACGGTGTCCTCAAATGGCTATTTAATGCAGACAATACAATAGATTTTCCGTCTGTTTTAGATAATCATGGAAACGTCTATATTGTAACTAAAAAGGATGACTTTTTATATGCCATCAGGCCTGATGGGAGTTTATACTGGAAGTCTCATATAATAAATGGGCATATTTCCACGCCACCTTCCATATCGACAGACGGTAATATTTATATTACAACACACAACAATACGCTTTATGCTATAAATGCCGATGGAACGCTACGATGGCGACGTGAAATTCATCGTAGACAGACAGACCCACCCGCCTCTGCAGCAAAAACAGCCAGTATTGTCGGATTCGGTTCTACGCTGCAATCCGGAGCAAAACCTATGTATGAATCCCAAGCACAGACCTCATCACAAGCGCTGCTAATCACTCACGTAAAGTCCGAAGAAATACAAGCTTCTTCTGGTGAGACCGATAGACCATCAAGTACTTCTTTTACAGCATCAACAGTAGCAGGCACTTCACCGTTAACGGTAAGATTTTCTGATAACTCTACGGGTAAAATTATCAGGAGACTCTGGGATTTCGGTGATGGGACGCCGATAAAGTCAGAACAGTATCCTGTTCATACGTATACAATACCAGGGGATTATAATGTGCGTCTTATCATAAGGCGACCGGATAATACATCAACTATAATCAGGCAAAGTTATATTACCGTAATAGATGTTTCAAACAGCAGTAAAGAAAGTATGACAAACATACAGAGAGAAAACAATAATTTGCCATCGGCACTTACCTCAGTTTCAAATATTCCTAAAGATACGAAGTTGTCGGATAGTGAAACCCTTGTATCTATTGCAAACAGCAAAGATCCATAATTTTTAAATTTTCATTCACAAACCGCCTATTTTTTGGTAAAAGTAATAAAGCGTTGGTGTCGGGGAAAAGCCTTGGTAGTGACATGCTCAGTTTTGGGCTTATCTGAGCAGCTTCGACACCGACGCTCTTTTTATTTTTAGTCATGTAAGTTATATTGTATAGGATTTTCATTTTATTTATGCTGGTTTTTGGGTGGCATGGACAATTCCGCAAGATAAGGAAACCCACCCCCAACCCCTCCCAGGAGGGGAATTGTGGAGTCCCCTCTCGGGAGGGGATTATAGGGGTGGGTTATCAACGAATAAATTTGTTGGCTAAATTATTACATCGTTCTTATGACTACCACAGACATCGAAAAGACTGACCTTCAGGCTATCGACAAGATAGTCCAGGGACGTGCCAAGATAAAAAAAGAAATCGCAAAGATTATTGTTGGACAGGAGGGAGTTATTGACGATCTCCTCATCGCCCTCTTTTGCAAGGGACATTGTTTGTTTGTGGGAGTGCCAGGCCTTGCAAAAACACTCCTTGTGAGTACCCTTGCAAACGTCTTAAACTTAAGGTTTAATCGCATACAATTTACACCCGATCTGATGCCTGCCGATATTACGGGTACAGACATATTGGAACAAGATCACGCATCCGGGAAAAGGTTCTTTAAATTTATCAAAGGACCGATCTTTTCAAATATTCTTCTTGCCGACGAGATTAACCGCACACCTCCAAAAACACAGGCGGCGCTGCTTCAGGCAATGCAGGAATACAAAGTCACTGCCAGCGGTACCACCTATTCTCTTGATTTACCTTTCATTGTCTTTGCCACCCAGAACCCCATTGAGCAGGAAGGCACATATCCTTTGCCTGAGGCGCAACTTGACCGGTTCATGTTTCAGATTAATGTACAGTATCCCTCAAAAGCAGAAGAAATAGAAATTGTAAGAACAACCACATCCACATATAAACCAACAATAGATAAAGCTTTCAGTCCTGAAGAAATAACGAGTCTTCAAGACCTTGTTACCAGGGTGCCAGTTGCTGATTATGTACTTGAATATGCCATCAGATTAGTCCGGGCATCAAGGCCGTCGGACTCCAGTGCACCTGACTTTATAAAAAAATGGATTAGCTGGGGGGCAGGTCCTCGTGCCTCCCAATATCTCATCCTCGGAGGCAAGGCACGCGCATTACTGGACGGCAGATATGCAGTTACCTGCAATGATGTCAGGGCACTCGCCAAACCTATCTTACAACATCGTATTATCACTAATTTTCACGCCGAAGCCGAAGGAAAAACGTCTTTGCACATCATCGACCAGTTACTCGATGCTATAAAAGAACACACATAAGAAATTTGCGATTTCGGATTTACGATTTATAATTTGTTTTCAGCGATTAAATGAGTAAATCACAAATGGTAAATCTAAAATTATTTCTTTACGATTAGTTCTATGCCAGAGAACCCTTTTGATCCAGTAACACTGTCCAAGATTGCCAGCATGGAACTCCGTGCAAGGCTCGTGGTAGACGGGGCATTGTCGGGTATTCATAAAAGCCCTTATAAGGGTTCGAGCATCGAGTTCCTGGAACATAAAGAATATTCCCCTGGAAACGAGATAAAACACATTGATTGGAAGGTGCATGCAAGGACGGACAAGTATTACATCAAGGAATTCGAGGAGGAAACCAATCTCAAATGCTATATATTTCTTGATACCAGTGGGTCGATGGAATATAAATCTACAGGTATCAGTAAATTTGAATACGCTTCAACGCTTGCCGCTTCCCTGGCATATTTGTTGTTAAAACAGTCTGACATGGTGGGACTAATCAGCTTCGGGGACAAGGTGCTCCAGTACATACCGCCAAGGTCGCGCATCACTCACTTACATGTCCTCCTTAATGCCCTTACAGGATTAAAACCAGCGGGGAAATCAAATACCAGTGTCATCCTCAACGAATTTATCGAAAAGATAAGCCGACGGTCATTGATTATCATCATATCTGATTTTTTTGATGACATAAACAAGGTAATCACGCAAGTAAAGTATTTTCAATTCAAGAAAAACGAAGTTATTTTATTTCATATACTTGATCCATACGAACTGACATTTCCTTTCGAGACAATAACGTATTTTGAGTCGATGGAAGATGAGAGGCGTATCCTGGCAGACCCAAAGTCCATAAAAGACCGATATCTTTCCGAAATGAACCGCTTTCTTGAACAATTCAAACAGGCATGCTTTGAAAATCAAATAGATTACTGCCTCATTGATTCTTCGACACCCCTGGATCAGGCGTTGATCAACTTTTTGGCAAGAAGAGAAAGTACCTCACGCCCACGCTACAAATCCTGACACCAAATCTTTTTCATTTAAACCGACATAAATAAGTAGTAAAATCATGACATGATCTCATTCCTTAATCCCCTTTTGCTATTTGGTGTTCTGGGCGCAGTCATCCCTGTCATCATCCATCTTATCAATAAGAAAAAGGCCATCTCACATAAATTTGCAGCGATTGACTTTATATTACAAACCAATAAGCGCATTTCGGTAAAATTTAAACTTCGCCAACTAATCCTTTTAATCCTCAGGGCTTCCCTGCTTGCCTTCCTTGCTATGGCACTTGCCAGGCCATTTGTAAAAAATTTTATTGGTGGAACGCCAGAAAAAGACGTTCCTACCAGCAACGTTATTATCGTAGACGATTCGTACAGTATGCAGTACTCAGATAATCACGAATCGTTTTTTATGTCCGCCAAAACTGCGGCAATGGAGATTATCAATAATTTAACGAAAAATGACGATACCGCTGTGATTACCTGCTCAAGTTTGGGATCACAAGTCCTGCCGGAACTCGATTATGACAAAAAGAATCTTTTAAATTTCATAGAACAAGCACAACCCGGTTTTGCTACTACGCATATTACACCTGCGTTGGATGCAGCAATTGAGGTATTAACTTCTGCTAAAGCATCTATTAAACGAATTTTCCTGCTTACAGACCTGACCCGAAACGGCTGGGATATCGACTGGTTCAAGAGTGGAAATGAAAAACTCCGCAGTCATGTATCCAATATCCATATTATAGACCTGTCGGAAGGCAGGGAACTCAAGAATATAGCCATTACGCATATTGAACCACAAATTAACGTGTCAGAAAGGAGTGCGGAAAGTACCATCAAGGTGATCGTATCTAACTTTACACCTACAAGGATTAAAAACCTCCTGGCACAAGTATTTTTAGATCAAAAAAAAGTTGCTCAGGGATTTTTCAATATTGACACTAATGCATCGGAAACAAAGGAATTTTACTTTAGCGTGGAAAAAGGGAAAGGTCATACCGGTTGGGTTGAGATTTCTGAAGATAGCCTGAACGTGGATAATAAACGATATTTTGCCATGAATACATCAAACAAACTGGATGCCTTACTGATCGATGGCGACCCCAAAACGAATATCTATGAGAGTGAAACGTTTTATCTGGAGAAGGCGTTAAATCCTGGCAGAGAACATGCGTCCTCTATCAAACCAACGATATGTTCTATACACGAGGTTAAAAACTTCGATTTTGCCAATTTCGATATTGTCTTTTTGTGTAATGTTGAAACCTTGCCGCTTGAAAAGATTCATGAACTTGACAAGTTCGTCAAAGAAGGCGGATCGGTTATTTTTTCACTTGGAAATAAAGTAGATTCAAATTACTACAATAACTCATTTGGCACGCTACTGCCCCATCGACTCCATACGGCAAGGACTTTTTCCAGTGATAGTCCGCTGTCGGAAGAACAACCTCTTCATCTGAAAGCCACGGAACCCATACACCCTGCTTTACGCATTCTTTCTGAAACGAATATGAGTACGTTGTCTTCAGTGAAATTTTATCGTGTATTTTATGTCGATCCTGCGCCGCTGGGAAATTGTAAAACTATATTATCGTTTTCAGATGATACCCCTGCCCTTATTGAAAGGCAGGTCGATCGGGGAAGATGTGTGCTCTTTACATCGTCAATAGATAGAGACTGGACTGATATGCCTGTAAAACCCTTTTTCTTGCCGCTCATGCAACAACTGTGCAGATTTTTAACAGGAAATATTGCAGAAGAAATACAAAGTGAAACGCTGGCCATGCACGAATGGCAATCTCCCTGCCCCGAAGATATTAACAGCTTAGAAATAACCAACCCGGAAGGTACAAAGACTGTTTTACAACCTCAAGTCATTAACAACGAAAAGTCTTTTTTATGCAACGAGACAAATTTTCCGGGGATTTATACTGTTACTGTGGATGGGAAGCCACATCCGCAATTTACCCAAAAATTTCCTGTGAATGTCGAAACCACTGAATCCAACCTGGACAAGATAAGTCAAAAAGAACTTGCCGCCCTCATGGGTGGAACAAATCTCACCATAACAACATCCCCTGTGAGCGAAGGCAGCGAAGTACTCATGGGCGAGGCCAAAAAGACCCTCTGGGGAACCCTCCTCTTTCTCACCATCTGCATCCTCTTTGTTGAATCATTTGTGTCGAGAAAATAATATTTATTGACATCTCTGGATTTTTTAACTAATATTCTACTTTAAGTAACAATCATTTTTGTTTATTATTTAAAATAAATATGGAAACGGTAGAAAAAGTTACTGGAATACTCAGAAATCACGGCATGAAAATCACGCCGCAGCGGTTGATGATCTTCAAAGTCTTGGAGAATAACACCTCGCATCCGTCCGCTGAAGAAGTTTTCAAAAGAGTAAAAAGGGTTTATCCTGCGGTGTCTTTTACCACGATTTACAAAACCCTGGAAACTTTACGAGATTTGGGAGAGGTGAAGGAACTCATAATTGACGAAGACCGCAAACACTACGACCCTAACATCAACGATCACCATCACGTCATCTGCTCTTCCTGCAAAAAGATCCATGATATATTTGAGGATTTTTCACCACACATCAAATTACCTGACTCCCTTAAAAAGGATTACACGGTCTCCGGATTTCAGATATCCTTCCACGGCACCTGCAAGGAATGCGCTTAAAACTGCTTTTAAACCACTGATTTCCCAGACTTCGTTGTGAGCGCCCAGTCGAACGATTGCACAGATAAAAACAAACAGGACATCTGAAATATCAGCATTGTCCGGTTAGGTTCTTGCGCGTTTTATTCCATTGCTCTAAAGCTGTCATTCCCGCATGTTTTTAGCGGGAATCTAGGATGGACGAACCTCTGGATACCCGATAAAAGCATTCGGGTATGACAAAAGCCGGTACATGCAAATTCCTAACCGGACAATGCTGCTGAAATATAGATTTTAAGAAGAATCTTTTTGGTACACGAAACAAGCAATTCAGTTTTCTTCGCGGGTTCAAGTTTGCAACCTGAGCATGTGTTTTTATCTCGCCTCTAAAAGAATACCCTATTTCACCCAATTCATTCCCTTCCCTCTTCGCTTCGTACAAAACACTACGCAAAGACAGAAGGTTTAACGCTTATTTCTTCGGCATGCCTTTTACCTGTTCCCTGCTCCACTCAGCACATGGTTGCTGATATAATAATATTGAAATTTCTTTTAAAGAGCATATACTCATCGTTGTTAAAAAAGATAATCTGTAATTCAGTCGTCCTTGAAAAAGGTGGTAATAAGCAAAATGAATAATGAATGAAGCTTAGTAAGTGTGTTGAAACAAGCTTTAAAAAAAACTTCAATCAAAAAAAAGTTACTGTTACTTTACAAAAGCTGTTTTCCAATACTACTATTGAATACAAATCACAAATACTCTTATAAACTTGAAACAATTGTAAAAG
>JAUSDH010000030.1 GCA_030650655.1 Candidatus Brocadiaceae bacterium | reverse complement strand
GGGGCAAGGTGAAAGGACAGATATACATGTTAATGCTGTTATGCGGAACCGATGCAACGAGGTTTACGACTCAATAACTGTAATTATTGAGGTAAAAGGTTGTTGGCATACGGACTTGAATCATGCGATGAAAACACAACTGGTGGATCGATATCTGAAGGATAATCGTTGCCAGTATGGCTTATACCTTGTTGGATGGTTTAATTGTATTCAGTGGGATGAAAAAGATTCTAGGAAGCAACGATCTCCAAAAATCAGTATTGATAAAGCAAGAATTCAATTTGACACACAAGCAGTTGAGTTATCACAACAAAATACTCGGATCAAAGCATTTGTTGTGAACACGGCACTTCGTTAATGATGCTTATAAACTCTGAAAAGAGAGAAACCCATGAGTAAGAATCCTCAAGAATGGCTGAAACAGGCTGATTATGATATAAAAACAGCCGAAATTATGTTTGACAATAAACGATATTTTTACACAGTCTATTGTGAAGGATATACTTTTGAGGAGCAAGGAGGCGTTGGAATGGATAAAAACGCAGTTTTAGAGATTTTGTCCCGTTTTAGAAAAGCCCTGGAATCCAAAAACATAAGAATAGCCAAGATGATACTGTTTGGCTCTTATGCCACGGGTACATACAAGGAAGGAAGCGATATCGATGTGGTTGTTATATCCGGGGACTTTTCAGGTAAGGATTATTGGGAGAGAATAGACATCCTCTCTGATGCCATTTATGAGGTCTTCGAGCCGATAGAAGCCGTCGCTATGACCCCGGAGGAATGGGAAAAAAAGGAATCGCCGGTGGTGGATTATGTTAAAGATGGTGAAGTAATCTATGGCTAACATAGCATTGCCAGAGGCATGTGGGAAAATATTTGAAACCACGGATTGCTTTGCTATCGCTCGCAATGACAGTTGAACATTGGACTTTTTAGACAGACCCTATAAATTTTGAATTAGCGCTAACATATGGGAGGCATACCAAATGTTTCGGTTCAATCGAGGACGATTGAACCAGCGAAGTAGTTTATGCTTCTTATTTTTGTGTTTATCATGTCTTATCCTGTAAATCCTGTCAAGAAAACGAATATTTATTAAGATTAATAGTTGTAAATTTTAAAAATGTTTATCTAACAGCTCATTCTTTTTCCTTTCATAATTTTCACCTGAAATAAGCCCTTCTTCCAACAAACTCTTCAAAAACCTCAACTGTTCTTTTAATGGCTGTTGCACCGCCCCTGTTTGTTTCGAACTACGATTCTCAGTCGTATTCAGAGGAGTAGTGTTTTCTGCTGTATGACCAGAATAAATGCTTTCATTGTTTTGTTTCTTCTGCGGGGATTGTTTAGATACCACCATTCCGGTGTCTTCTCTCACCGAAGAATCACCATCATGCCTGATCAAAGGAATCATTAATACATTTTCCCGATTGGGATGCATCGATTGCCCCGCAGCGGGAATCAGCCTCCATAACGGTCCTTTTTTTACCTCCATAGGATTTTCAAATTCAATTCCATTTTTTATCAAATTCTCTTCATCGCTATACCGGTACGATAATTCTTGATGGATACGACCAAACACTATATACAAATTCTGATTTGCCACGAAAATGCAGAAGTAGTTGTGTTTGCTTTTCAAGTAAGGTCTGGTCAATGAATTGTAAACCAGCAAATATTGCGACGGCCCTAATTGCATAAAACCCTCCATCAGCAGAGGGGCCAATACATATGCCAGATCAGCATCTGAAAAAACCCGCTCCGTTTTCCCGTAACCTATAATACCCTTCCCCTGAAAATATAGGTTAGAAAATGTTTCGGTAATTTCTTTCTCTGAAAAACTATAGGGATGGTTAAATGTCCCATACATTACCCTGTCTCTGTTACTCAATTCTTTTATCTTAATATAACTGTTTCCTTTTCTTGAAATAATTTCATCGGCAGCCTGAATAATTTTTTCACAGGGAAATAAGCAAATCACAAAAACCATCCCCAGAAAAAGGAATACTTTGTTCCTGCCAAGAAACGGTATCCAGTTAAGCATATGAATTTTTTTCTTTTCGTACATTTTTAATGAGATGCCAAATCGAATTCAGAGTAACACTACATTCGTGACTAATTTAATGTATAGGAATTTCAATCTTTTGTGATTCCCCTCTAGAAAGAGGGGATAAAGGGGTGTGTAAAAATGCCATAACACACCCCCAGCCCCTCTTTTTAGAGGGGAGATTTAAAGTCGCTGCCAAAGGCAGCCTAATTTACCCCCCATTACTCAATAGATTCCATCGGTTCTACATTTGCCAACAAACCCATTCTTATAGCATATTTTGTTAATCCAACGGCATCATGAATATTGAGTTTTTTCATAATGCTCGTTCGATGATTATTTATCGTATTACTGCTAATCGAAAGATATTTGGCGATCTCTTTACTCCCATACCCCTCCGCTACCAGGTATAAAATGGTTTTCTCCCGATCAGTAAGCTTGTCGTATGATTCTCTATCGGCCTCAGAAATTTGTATATCACTCTTCTTGCCCGTCAACTGTTCTACCAGCACTTTTGAAACTGAAGGACTTAAGAATACCTGCCCTTTTAATGTTGCTTCTATAGCAGTAACTAAATCAGTATCAGTAGACTCTTTATTCAGATATGCTGAAACCCCGATATCCAGCATTCTTGTAATAAACTCTTTGCTTTCATACATCGTGAGAACTATTATTTTTGTGTCAGGGCTGATTTTGCGGATTTGTTTGGCTGTTTCTATACCGTTGATTTTAGGAATAGAAATGTCCAGAATTACCACATCAGGCAATAGTGCTTTTACCTCTTCCAGTCCGCTAAATCCATCACTCGCTTCACCCACCACCTCATAGCTGTCATGGAGTTTCAGAAGCAGTTTGATCCCCTGCCTTACAATGGTATGGTCTTCGACAAGCACGATCCTTACTTTTTCCATTTTACACCAATTTCCTGATTCATAATTCTTTGATTAACTAGGAATACTGATAAAAAGGGTTGTTCCCTTATTTAATTTTGAAATAATGTGAAAGTTTCCTCTCATGATATCAACCATCTCTTTTATTGTGGTTATCCCCAGCTTGAACTCTTCCAATTCTTTTTCCCACACGTCTTCTACATTAAAGCCATGACCATTATCAACAATCCGTAAAAC
>JAUSDH010000019.1 GCA_030650655.1 Candidatus Brocadiaceae bacterium | reverse complement strand
AAAGGACGGGTGATTTTTGGAGAGAACGACATAAATATTACAGGATTGAAGGAACATGAAATTGTAAAAATGAGAATTGGCAGAAAATTTCAGGCCCCCTCTGTATTTACGAATCTTACCTTGTTTGAAAATTTTGAGCTGTCTTTACGAAAAAACAAGGGTGTGTTTTCTACCTTATTTATGTCAAAGACAGATAAAGATTATGAGAAAATATTTTCAATTTTAGAAACCATTGGATTAGCCGAGAAAGCCCATGAAAAGGCTGGTTCTCTTTCTCATGGTGAAAAGCAATGGGTTGAGATTGGAATGGTCATAGCGCAGGACCCAGAGTTGCTCTTGATTGATGAACCTGTTGCGGGCCTGTCTAATAAAGAAACTGAAAAAACCGCAGAACTTCTTCAAACGATTGCCAAAAGTCACTCAATTCTTGTGATTGAGCATGATATGGAGTTTGTGAGACAAATAGCACATACCGTAACCGTGTTGCATGAAGGTATGGTCTTATGCGAAGGGTCAATGGATGAGGTTCAAAATGACACGCGGGTCATAGAAAAATACTTAGGGAGGGGAAAATAGCTTATGTTAAAGGTTGACCATCTGAATGTTTACTACGGAGAGAGTCATATACTCCACGATGTCGATTTGGAAGTTGCTCCCGGTCAGATTGTTTGCCTGCTGGGACGGAATGGGGTTGGAAAGACCACACTGCTGAAAGGAGTTGTGGGGATACTTCCCGCCCGTAAGGGAAAGATTTATTTTGATAATCAGGAGGTTACTGCGCTGCCACCGTATCAAAGGGCAAAGTTGGGCATTGGTCTTGTTCCGCAAGGGCGGGAAATATTTCCTTTTCTAACGGTGCATGAAAATCTTTTGGTGGGACTGGAAGCGAGAAAAGATAATCTTATTAGCGTACCAAATGATATTTATGAATTATTTCCCGTGTTGAAAAGTATGCTGGGCAGAAAGGGGGGCGATCTCAGCGGTGGACAGCAACAGCAGTTGGCTATTGGACGTGCGTTAGCCATGAATCCAAAACTTTTAGTCCTCGATGAACCCACAGAAGGAATACAGCCTTCGATTATTTTAGAGATTGAAAATGTGATTCAGCGTATCAAAGAAAGAGGCACGATTGCTATTTTAATGGTAGAGCAGTATCTGGAATTTGCCTGGCGTGTTGCCGATTACTACTATATTATGGCTAAAGGTTCGGTTGTAGCAAAAGGGCCTACCCAGGGGACAAGTATAGACTCTGTTAAAGAACATTTAACCGTTTAGTCAACGGGGACAGCAAGAATATCCTTTTCAGTGGAAGTACAATATTATTTTTCATCATAAAATTTATTAAGGAGCTTATATTATGGATCCGCAAGTTGTTATGGATACCTTATGGACGGTTATTGCGGCCATACTTATTTTCTTTATGGGACTGGGTTTTGCCTGCCTGGAAAGTGGTTTTACTCGCGCCAAGAATTGTGTAAATATTCTTTCTAAAAACTTTATCGTTGTTGCCATAGCAACGATTTCATTTTGGGTATTTGGTTTTGGACTCATGTTTGGCGATGGCAATCCAATATTTGGATTAAAAGGCATTATGTTTATGAGTGGATTGGACAATAGTCCGGCAGCGGGAAACAGTTATAATGGAGTATATTCTGCACTAAGCTGGATTAGTATTCCTCTGGCTGGAAAGTTTTTCTTTCAGATGAAATTTGCAATGGTTGCCGCCAGTATTGTGTCCGGTGTCGTTGCAGAGCGTATGAAATACAGCGCATTTATAATTTTTTCATTTCTCATGGTTTCCTTCGTATATCCAGTTGCAGGTCATTGGGTTTGGGGCAATGGATGGTTAGCTGAGAAAGGGATGTTCGATTTTGCCGGATCAACGGTTGTTCATTCGGTTGGTGGATGGGCTGCACTATCAGGCGTTTTGCTTTTAGGTCCTCGTTTTGGGAAATATAATATAAATCGCTCTATTACAATAATTCCCGGACACAACATGCCTTTAGCCTTGATTGGTGTGTTTGCGTTATGGATTGGCTGGTTCGGTTTTAATGTGGGGAGTACCATGTCCGCTAATCCGGGATTAATTACTCATGTCGCGCTTACAACAAATATGGCTGCATGTACGGCTATTTTGGGATCCACATTTGCCTCCTGGATTATTTTGAAAAAACCTGATCTGGGGATGACAATTAACGGATGTTTAGGCGGGCTTGTTGCCATAACCGCACCATGCGCTGTTGTGAATGTTCCCAGTGCTGCTATTATAGGGTTTGTTGCAGGCTGGTTAGTTGTTTTATCTGTCATGTTCTTTGATCGGGTGAGGATAGATGACCCTGTTGGTTCTTTATCAGTTCATCTGGTTAATGGTATCTTCGGTACCTTATGTGTGGGACTCTTTGCGCAGGAGCAGTATTTGCCTGGACGTGTTGGAAATGGATTGTTTTTTGGAGGAGGCGGGTCTCTGTTAGGCATACAATTTTTGGGTGTATGGTCTGTTGCTGTGTGCACTTTTCTATTATCCGGTATTTTCTGGCTCATGTTGAAATATACGATAGGAATACGGGTAGATATCAGTGAAGAATTAGAAGGTCTTGATATTGGAGAACATGGTAATGTTGCATATCCTGACTTTGTGATGAAACGGACGGGTGATACCTTTTACTCGACAGTATCAGCGAAAATGGTCGACATCTCAGAAGAAGAATTGCAACGCCCTGCCAAAGATTTTCCAAAGGGAGATACTGCAGTTCAAAAGATAGAAGCTGTTATTCGACCGGAAAGACTTCAATTTGTAAGAAGTGCCCTTGAAAAGGTAGGGTATCCCGGTATTATGGTTTCGCAGATAGATGGTCATGGCATACAAAAAGGCGTTACGCAACAATGGCGTGGAGAAAAGTATAAACTAGACCTCCTTCCAAAGACAAAGATCGAAATTATTGCGGAAAAATCAGATATTAATAAAATTGTAAATGCTATTATTCGATCAGCGAAGACGGGTTCTTTTGGCGATGGAAAAATATTCATCTATGACGCGAAGGCTATTATCCGCATCAGAACAGGTGAAGAGGGACCTGTCGCAATTAGTTAAATGGGATAGTATTTCACCAGACTAACAATGAAGATGTCTCTTATTTTGCAAGTGGCGATAGGTATTACGTTTTTCCTTCCATGGACTATTTATGATAATTTAAAGCCTCACTATCCATCGATACACGAATTCTCGAATTTGTGCAGCGCTGATGATAAATACAATGATTCGTCTATAACTAAAGGGAAGCATGCGAAATCGCTGGTGGAGGGACAACCTGACCTCTTTTGTGAGGAACCAGTTTATAATTTTGGAAAACGGTACAAATATGAAAATATAAAACATGTTTTTGTGTTTCAAAATCGTGGAACAAAAGAACTAAAAATCGAGAAGATAGAGAGTTCGTGCGGTTGTATTATAGGAGAAACAACTGTTACGAATGTAGATCCAGGTATGTCTGGAACTATCGTTGTCAACTATAGAACCGGTCCAGATACTGGCACCATGACAAAAAGTATCAGGGTGTATTCAAATGATCCCGATGCTCCCGTTTATACACTTCAGCTATCAGGCGAGATAATAGAAGATATTACAATACATCCACGCCAGATAAAATTTGGATATGTTTCTTTGGGTGAAAAAGCACATGCTGAACTAGAGGTACAACCACGCCCAGGGTTTAATTTAGAAGTAAAAGAGGTACTATCGTCGAATCCAATCGTTAGTGCTAAACACAAGAAAGACAAACAAAAGAATAAATATGTCGTTGAAGCTACATTAAAAGATAATACAATGATCGGTGTGTGGACAGGTAATCTCTATATACACACTAACAGTGAGAGACAAAGACAGGTGATAGTTCCTTTTACCGGAGAGGTACTTGGAGACGTTCAGGTATACCCGCACCGTTTATATTTCGGTAGTATCAATAGAACTAGCGAATGCGGAAAATCTGTACTTATTACCTTATTAAAGAAGAATATCCGGATTAATAAAATTGAAGTTCAACCTGGTTTTTTAGTTTCAGAACTGTTGGCAGAACCTCACCGTGATGATGGAAAGAAAAACGTAATCCTTAGAGTGGTTATTAAAATAAAAAAAGATGCACCTGCTGGGAAAATAAATGGTATATTGAAAATATATACCAATAGTGAAATACAACCGATTATAGAGGTTCCTGTATCTGGCGAAATAATCGAAGGATAATTATTTTAGCTCATCATAGAGGGCTGAATGTTTCAAAGGAATGATTAAATGGGAAAATTAAGAAGGGAGGTCATTTTATCATGATGTTATCGCCACGAGAGATTGATAAAATGCTTATTTATTCTGTTGCCGATTTAGCGAAAAAGCGAAAATCACGTGGCTTAAAACTGAACTATTCAGAAGCAGTAGCAGTGATTACGGAGGCAATCCTTGAAGGAGCAAGGGATGGAAAGAGTGTTGCGGCGTTGATGCAAAGCGGAAAGAAGGTGTTAAAGAGGGAAGATGTAATGCCACAGGTACCGGAAATGCTTCATTTAGTGCAAGTAGAATGCACTTTTCCTGACGGTACGAAATTAGTATCATGTCATGATCCAATTACATAAATAACCATAAATTAAAAGTACTTTTCGGGTATATTAAAGCTTATCAAGTATCAAGAATTTGAATTTTACGATGATGTGAGGGACATATGAGTG
>JAUSDH010000018.1 GCA_030650655.1 Candidatus Brocadiaceae bacterium | reverse complement strand
GGGTTTACACCTATAAGGGGATAAGTTTGCCCTTCGGGGCATCATTGCACAATTTGGAAGTGATTTCTGTCTTATGTAGGACTACCAATGTTTTTCCCTTTGCTTCCAAAATGCATCCTTTGCGATTTAAGAAAAACACTCGATCAAGATTTACAATGTTTTAAATACTAAGTGAAAATATTTTATTGATAAAAGACAGCTTAGCCAATGCCAGTTCTAAATGTAAATTATACTGGCATAGCCCAAGTTCTCTGACCACGCCCATAGGACGTGGTTTTCTCATTTATAATAAAAAACGGGATCTTATTTTCATCGGGTTTTGTATGTCTTCGCGCTAAAATTGCCGATCCCTCTTAAAAATTTACATTAGACTTTCCGCATGGAGTCTTGCCATGTACCCCCCATCACCGGCATTCATAGTGGGCAAATAATACTCCTCCGCATTGAGGCAGAACTGGGGTTCGTTGTTGAGGAATTTTTTTATGATATCCTGGTTTTCTTCTGGCTCGATGCTACAGGTGCTGTATACCAGACACCCTCCGGGTTTCAGCATGATAGCGCCTGTTTTTAATATTGAATATTGCAGAGTTGTCAGTTTATTTATATCTTCTTCTTTTAGCCGCCATCTTGCCTCTACACGACGTGAAAATACCCCCGTATTGGAACAAGGGGCATCTATGAGTACCCGGTCAAATTTAATACGAAAAGGAGCTTTGCCTTCAGATGAGTCACCACACACAATAAAAGCATTCTGCACCCCCATTCGCTGGCAATTTTCCTGAACCGATTTCAAGCGTTTTAAAGAAATATCCAACGCACATACCTTGCCCGTGTCCCCTAAAAATTCTGCAATATGGGTTGTTTTTCCTCCGGGCGCTGCACACATATCTAACACCGCATTCGAATTTTCCACTTTAAGGAATTGAGCAATTTTCATGGCGGATATATCCTGCACAAAGAATAATCCTTGCGAAAACCCTGGTATCTCAGAGACGGCGATGTTATCAACAACTACGGCATTATCGATGGCGTATGCATTGATACCTTTTTTTTCAAGCAGTAAAATAAATTCCTGGAGTGATATTTTCCTATGGTTGATACGAAGGAATACCTTTGGGGGAAGATTGTTGATTTTACATATCTCGATAGTTTTATCCTTCCCATACCTGCTGAGCCAGCGTTTTATGAGCCATTCAGGGTGACTATAATTAGCCGCCATGTAGGCAGAGGGATTTTTTTCTGGATTAGGTAAGATAGAATGTTGGAACGTACACCACGTGTTTCCCCTTCTGTGCAAGGCCTTCTGCAGATCAGTAACATCTTGTTCATCCGCAGATTTATTTTGAATACCTCTTTCGATGGACCTAAGAATTGCATTCGTAAATCTAACGGCATCCGTCCGGTGGACTAATTTTTTTACAAGTTCTACGGACGTGTTTACTGCGGCAGAAGCAGGAATCTTGTCCAGATAAACGATTTGATAGAGACCCAGACGCAGGGCATATAACACCCAGGGTTCTAGCTTATTGAGTGGAATCTTCGAAAAGAAGGAAATAAGGGTATCAAGGGATAAACGATGGCGAATAACGCCATTTACCAGTTCTGTAAGGAGGTTTTTGTCTCGTGGAAACCAATCGGCTTGCGAACATTTTTCAGAGATAAGTTCCTGGGCAAAAATCTCTTTTTCATCAATTTCTCGCAGGATGCGAATGCATTCATAGCGGACGTCTGTCTTACTTGAGGAATTTTTCAATCGCCTCTTTCACCTCGTCCAGATATACATCCGTGTCCTTGCAATATCCGTGAGGCCTCAGATTGGGCACTGCAAATATAGCCTTGGACATCGCGGCCATCAAACCAGTCCTGAGTTCCTTTTCGCAGGCGATAGCCACCACACCGTGTATTTCTTCGGACATTACCTTTTGAAGTGCAACGCGCCCGCCTGTGGCGAGGATAATATGAACCCCATATTTTTCAGAAAATTCCAGTAAGTCTTTGATTTTGCATTTCCCGCAGCGTTTACACTCGTTCAGGTCGTTTTTAACATTTTGCTTACACTGCGAATTCTGGATGCAATGGGGAAAGAGGATCAATAAGTTTTTGGGAGTACACTTTTTTTTACGAAACTTCATCATAAGGTTATTTATAGAAACAACTTTTTTATCAATAAATTCCATAGTACCTGCCTTTAAATAAATGATAAAAGTTCAATATAAATTTCACGATAGAAACACGTCATGTGTTATCATTTTATAACCCCGTGTATATCCCTGTGCGTCCATCGCACGCTTACCTTCTGGTTGTAATCGCGTAATACAAAGAAAACCGTCCAGGGTGGCTACATGGATTCCACAGGGAGCAATCTCAACCACAGTGCCAGGGTTAAGAGACGTTTTCGTTTTTGATGTCTCGTGAATCTGTGTCTTGAGTATGATAAGCCTTTTCTTTTCTTCAGTGTCTTTTGTACAGTAATAGGTATAAGCTCCGGGCGATGGGGTGACCCCGCGGATGAGGTTGTGTATTTTTTGTGTCTCCTGAGACCACGGAATCAATCCA
This sequence comes from Candidatus Brocadiaceae bacterium, assembly GCA_030650655.1. GTDB lineage: Bacteria > Planctomycetota > Brocadiia > Brocadiales > Brocadiaceae > Wunengus. The sequence continues at coordinate 21,433 of JAUSDH010000018.1, read as the reverse complement.
TTTTCCTTTTTCAATTTGGGGGCAAAGGTCACTTCTTTTTCGTCCTGTTTTGTGTAAGTGGCATTTCCTGTTTCAATGCTTTTTAGCGTATCAATCAACAGTGTTGCACCCATAGAAGCCAATCGTTCTTCAAGCTCTCGTACGTTTTCCCCGGGAAATATAGGTGTTGTTTTTTGGGCAATAATGTCACCCGCATCCATTTTGGCGGTCATAACCACTGAGGTAACGCCTGTTATCCTTTCACCACGTATAATTGCCCAGTTAATCGGGGCTGCCCCGCGAAGCTTAGGTAATAAAGATGCGTGAATGTTGACACACCGGTATCCGGGAAGATTAATAATCGGAATGGATAAGAACTGTCCAAAGGCAACTACAACGATACAATCAGGTGAAAGAAGCTGAAGTTGTTTCACAAATGCAGCCTCATTAATATTAACCGGTTGCATAATTTCCAATCCCAATTCTCGTGCTGCCTCTTTTACTGGCGAAGGACACGGTACTTTACTTCTTCCCTTCGGTCTGTCCGGTTGTGTAACAGCAGCAATAAGTTTATGTGTTGATGTTGCCAAGGAGCGTAAACTGGGGACTGCAAACTCTGGCGTTCCCATAAAGACCACATTCATTGTTTGATAAACCAACCTGTGTTTATGATGTGTTTTTTCACGATTATCGCAAACATTGGTTACACAGGAATTCGGGTACCTTTATAGGACCGTTCAAATTCTTTTAGCTGATGGGATATGGCCAAACGGCTGGCCGGGCTCATTTTGTCAATGAAAAGACAGCCGTTGAGATGGTCAATCTCGTGCTGCCAGGCACGCGCAGCCAGACCCTCTGCCTCTATTTCTATTTTTTGACCTTTGAGAGTGTAAGCCTGAGCCTTGATCCGTTGGGCACGGACGACCTTGCCCATAATTCCCGGGAAACTTAAACAGCCCTCTTCCTTATTCAATTCCCCCACTTCTTCTGTAATTACGGGGTTGATAAATACCTTTTCCCCATGCAAGTCACCATCAACATCAATAATAAACAGACGCACAGACCATCCCACCTGAGGAGCCGCCAGCCCAATACCCTGGGCTTGATATATCAACTCCATCATTTCCTCCACCTTCAGGTATACCTCTTTGTTGATCTCCGTCAGTGGTTTTGCCCTTTGGCGGAGGACGGGGTCTGGATAGTTAACGATATTCATTAAAATCTAATTTCTCTAAGATAAAATTTCAAAGTAGTCGCCGGCTTTCAGCCTGCTTAAATGTATTTTATTGCCAAAGGGAATGGCACAACTAAAGGTTACGACTCCCAATTAAAATTCCTAAAGGTCACATTATTTTAATTTAATATAATAAAAAAGCACACAGAATGCAAGCTTCTTTCGTTTTCCTGTTGACTTTGGGTGACAAATTACATAGATTATGAGCTATTGTTTTTTGAATTTATAACTAAATATTATTTATATGTAAATTTTGGTTAAAGGAGTGAGATACCATGCCTATACTGAAATCAGCAAAAAAAAGGCTCAGGCAAAACATAAAACATAATTTGAGAAACCGGACTTATAAAAGTGCGTTAAAAACCCAGATGAAGAAGTTTTTGAGTGTGGTAAAAGAAGGAAATGCACAAGCGGCACAAGAAGAACTCCGACTAACGGTAAAAAAAATAGATAAGGGGGTTGTGAAAAGAATCTTACACAAAAATACCGCAAGTAGAAAGAAGTCGCGACTCGCAAAAAAGCTTAATCAGATGAAAGTCTCTGCGCAACAAAAAAGTTAATTATACCTGAAACAATGCCTTGAGGTGGGCTTCTATACACAAAGGAAGGTCAGATAGATGGTAACCACCTTCAAGGCATGATACAACCCTACCGTTACAATGCCTCTCGGCGGATTTCACAGCAATGTCTGTCAATATCCCGAAATCCTTAATCTCCAGATTCAATCCACCAATCGGGTCTTTTTTGTAAATATCAAATCCTGCTGAAATGATAATAAATTCGGGAACAAATTGATTTACCCTCTGTTCCATAACATCCGTAAATATTTCAATATATCTTTCAGGCATCATATCAAACGAGAGGGGCACATTGATGTTGAATCCCTTGCCTTTGCCCTGACCGTCTTCCTCTCTTCTGCCTGAACCTGGATAAAACGGGTATCGGTGCATTGAGAAGTACAACACTGCTGGGTCATTGTAAAACGCATCCTGTGTGCCATTCCCGTGGTGGACATCCCAATCAACAATAAGGATTTTTCCCAGCCGGTACTTCGACTGTAGGTATTTTGCCGCAATTGCTACATTATTGAAGAGGCAAAAACCCATCCCCCTGGCGGGTGTGGCGTGGTGTCCCGGCGGACGCACCAGACAAAAGGCATTTTTCTCTTCCCCTTTCATGATTAAATCTATGGCCGTCAGGGGTGCGCCTGCTGCATGAACAGCCGCATTATATGATGCGCGGGAAACTACCGTATCGCCGTCCAGCCAACCACCACCGGTATCTGCGATCTGCTTGATGGTCTCAATATAGGTTTGTGGATGAACCAGACCAATTTCCTTTACCGATGCTGCGCGAGGCCTCTCCACTCTCGATTTATCCCAAAGTCCGCTCGCCTGAAGGTATTTTACAGTATTTTCAAGCCTTTTGGCATTCTCAGGATGGCCGTACCCAGTATCATGCTGTAAGAAGATGTCGTCATAAATAAGGAGTGTCATAGCGCAGCGTAACCGTAATCAAATTCATAGCTGCGAGTTGCACTTGTACCTTCAACTATAACCTTCACTCGTAACTATACCCAAAACTTAAATAAAAGAAATTTTTACCTTGATTATCCCATTGGTTGTACGGATTAATACTATAACAAGCTACAAAATAAAGCAAGTTTTACTTGAAATTGACTTATAAATTTGTTACTTTGTGCATCAATTATTTACTTAACCTAAGGATAATTACCTACTTAATATTTAGGAAGATGCTGTATATTGACAAACCTATGTATTTGTTGAGGGTTTCTGAAGCATGAGAAATTTCTTATCTAACTTTTTAGAACGATTAGAAACACGTATCTATAAATTCGATGGAAATGGGAATGGGAATGGAAACGGAAATGGGAAACACCCGGTTACCGAACTTCCCAGACATGAATTAAGATTCGAGAGTACACCCATAAAGACTGGCATCGATACTTATTCACTAGCCAAAAATCCATTGGATAGCGCCATAAACAGTGCACAACAATATCTGCTCAGCAATCAAAACCATGCTGATGGACACTGGGTAGGTATTTTAGAGGCAGATACTACCATTACGTCAGATTATATCATGCTCATGCACTTTATCGGGAAGGTAGATCATGAGAAACAAAGAAAGGCTGTAAACCTCATCCGTGAGCATCAACTTCCTGACGGCGGATGGAATATTTATTACGGAGGGCCCCGTGAAATTAGCGCCTCGGTAAAGGCATATTTTGCCTTGAAATTGGCTGGATATTCTGCCGATGAGCCTTTTATGCAGAAGGCAAAGAAGTGCATCCTTGATATGGGTGGCATAATGAAGACCAACTGCTTTACAAAAATTTATCTGGCTATGTTTGGACAGGTTGACTGGCAAGCTGTGCCCGCTGTCCCTGCTGAAATGATTCTGTTCCCGCCAGGTTTTTATTTTAGCATTTACGAGATGTCGTATTGGTCGAGGTGCATGGTAGTCCCCCTTTCTATTGCTATTGATAAAAAGCCGCATATTCCTGTTGGGGATGACCTGCTGAAAGAACTCTACCGCGTTCCCCGTGATAAGGTGGTCTACCGCATTAAGAGAGACCAGTCGGGATGGTGCTGGCACAACTTCTTTATCGATGCCGATAGTATTTTCAGGCGTTACGAACAGCACCCTATTAAATTTGTCAGAAAGATAGCCCTCCGGAAGGCAGAAAAATGGATGCTTGAACATCTTGAGAAATCCGGCGGATTGGGGGCTATAGGGCCGGCAATCATTAATTCCATATTTGCCATGAAATGTCTTGGCTATTCAGATGATCACCCTGCACTGGTAAGCCAGCTAAGAGAAATCGAGAAACTGGTGGTTTATGAAGAGGACAGGCTTTATTTACAGCCCTGCGTATCTCCCGTTTGGGATACAGCCTGGGCAATTATTGCACTTCACGAATCTGGCATACCAAGCACACATCCAGCATTACAAAGGGCAGGAGAGTGGCTCGTCAGCAAGGAAGTCAGGAATTTTGGCGACTGGGCTTTGAAGTGCAAGGTAGAAGAACCGAGTGGCTGGTACTTCCAGTATGCCAACGAGTTTTACCCCGATACGGACGACAGCGCCGCTGTGCTTATGGCATTACAGCGCATATCCTTACCAGAGACATCACACAAGGAAAAGGCTTTTTTACGGGGATTGAGGTGGATTCAGGCTATGCAATGTGATGATGGCGGATGGGGAGCATTTGACCGCAATAACAACAAAGCAATTTTAAATCACATACCTTTCGCGGATTTTAATGCATTATTAGACCCAAGTACAAGCGATGTCACTGGTCGTTGCCTGGAATTTTTAGGACGTATTGGGTTTAGCAAGACCTACGTTAATATCAGAAAGGCCATAGAATTTCTCCAAAAAGAGCAAGAAAAAGACGGTTCTTGGTTTGGGCGTTGGGGCGCAAACTATATTTATGGTACGTGGTCTGTACTTGCTGCACTCCTGGCTGTTGGAGAGGATATGAACAAGCCATACATCAAAAAGGCCGCTCAGTGGATGAAAAGTGTACAAAATTCTGACGGTGGATGGGGTGAAACCATAAAGTCGTACGACGACCCGTCACTGAAGGCAATTGGTAGAAGTACGCCATCACAGACGGCATGGGCGCTGCTGGCATTGTTTGCTGCCGGCGAGGTAAAATCAGCCGCTGTAGAAAAGGGTATAAAATTTCTCTTAAGGGGGCAAAAAGAGGAGGGAAGCTGGGATGAAATTGAATTTACGGCAACGGGCTTCCCTAAGGTCTTTTATCTAAAGTACCATATGTACCGAAATTACTTCCCCTTGTTCGCATTAGGTAAATACCGCAATCTTACCCAAAAATCATAACACAACAAGTTACAATTATTAAACCATGGAGAACCTGGTTCTCTATGGTTTGAATTTCTGTAGGTTCATTTTTCTCTATTTTCCTAGCTAAAGCTCCACTTAGCCATCTCTATGATATCCGATAATCGTTTCCCGCCCCCCAGTACTACGGTAGGCTCAAACCCGCAATGCATCATGCAATCCTTACAGCGGGGGTCATTCCCTTCCTGATACTTGTCCCAATCCGTATTTTTCATACACTCATCGAAGGTTTTATAGTGGGTATCCGTAATGAGGTAGCAAGGGCTCTTCCAGCCCAGATAGTTTCTGGTTGGATTTCCCCAGGGGGTGCACTTCAGATACCTTTCCCCCTTTAAAAATTTTAGATACAGGGGAGAGTTCAATATCTTGTATTTTTTTGAAATACCATAAATAAATCCAAATCTTTCCTGTATCTCTTTTCGGCAAAGGAATATTTCGTTCTCATTGTGTTCGAAACTAAAGCCAGGAGATACCAGCATGCCATCTACACCCAGTCCCTCCAGAAACGCAAATAGTTCTTTAATTTCTTCTTCACTGGTATTTTTATATATCGTGGTATTCGTGCAGACTTTGAATCCTGCGCGTTTTGCTGCGCGGATAGCGTTGATGGCGCGTTCAAAAACCCCTCGCCCTGCAATAGCGTCGTGCGTCTTTGCGAGTCCGTCGATGTGAACGTTGATATTAAAATATTTACTGGGTTTTAGCTTTTTAATAGCCTCAACTAATAACACACCATTCGTGCATAAATAAATATGCCGTTTTTTATTCAAGATACCCCTGATAATCTTATCGATTTCCGGGTGCATCAGCGGCTCACCACCGGTGACAGTGACAACCGGCGTGGGACACTCTTCTACGGCCCGAATACATTCCTCAGTACTTAATGTTTCTCGCATCGTATCTTTGTATTCGTGTATGCGGCCGCAGCCCTCACAGGCGAGGTTACATGCATGGGTAACCTCCAGCATCAATACCAGGGGGAACCGCTCCTTTGCTAAAAAACGGTTCTTAATCAGATATTTTGCTAGTGAAGAGCATAATGATAGCGAAACCCTCATAAGAGGCAGAACTCCATTTTTGTAAATAAAGGCAAAAGCCAATACTGATTAAATTCAAATAAATTCCAAATACAAAATGCTATACCAATTGTTTAATACTGTCAAGCGTTATTTAAAGAGTGGTTCCTATTGAGTTTCATGCACGGCAAGCAACAAATCACTCCACCCTTTTATTCCCGCTTCGTATGGCAGAATAAAAGTGGAGGTAAAACTTTTCTTTAAAATAAATTTGCCAAACAATAGAATCATGATTGCAATAGTTCATACTTTTTTATAATTGTATTGAAAATTATAACCAAATTTGATTCTATTTATGCGTTCTTCTTGAATGGGAAAAAAATTTATGATTGCCATATTCTTTGCATTAAGTCAGGAAATTGCACCTTTAAAATCAAAGGTAAATATCCTGAAAAAGATCCACTATGCCCACGCCACATTCTACCAGTCGGAATTTCGCGGTTTTCCATTGACCCTCGTTCAAACAGGCATAGGTAAAAATGTCTCAGAAATCATCCAGCACTTATCAAAATGTTTCAGGATACAGTTAATGGTTTCTTCGGGTTTTGCAGGGAGTGTAAATCCTGAAGTTGGTGTTGGGGATTTGGTTATCGGAAAACATGTCCTTTACTCATCACAGGAAGCACTGGAAGGGGAAATCCAGATTGATTCTACACTATCCTGTGATGCATCAATCGTGGATATGGCTGTTAATTTATGCGGTAACGACGCCTTTAAATCACATTGTGGAGATATTCTGACCGTTAATAAAATCGTTCGTCAGGCCTCAGTTAAAAAACATGTTGGAAATCAAACTTCCGCAATAGCCGTCGATATGGAATCCTTCGCAATTGCAGAACGGGCACACGCCATGGGAATTCCTTTTGTTGTTGCACGTGCAATTTCAGACGGGATAGACGAAAATTTAGAAATACACGAAAACATGATCACCAAGGGTGGAAATGTCAATATATCAGCCACAGCACGCCATCTATTAAATAAACCGCACCATATCCCGTACCTGAATCGTCTTCGTAAACAGACCAAATCCGCCACAGATACTTTATCCGTATTCTTCCCAAATTTTATTACACAAATATATAACTCTTTGTTAACATAATTAGATTGTATAGGGATTTTCATTTTATTTAAGCGGTTTTTAGGGTGGTGTGAAGTGTAAAATCCCCCTTTGGTAAGGGGGACTAACTGGAGGTGAATAATGGCAAACAGAAAAATCGGAATTGTAATGGGGAGCAATTCAGACCTCGAAACGATGAAGGAAGCTATAAATATGCTGAAGGAGTTCGAGGTAGATTTTGACGTAAATATCGTGTCCGCTCATCGTTCGCCGGAAACGGCACACACCTATGCAAAAGAAGCAGAAAAGAAATACGAAGTGGTTATTGCTGCCGCAGGAGGAGCCGCACACCTGGCAGGGGTTATTGCAAGTTTAACCCCCATTCCTGTCATTGGTGTACCCATGCTGACCTCCGGGTTGGGTGGATTGGATTCACTACTCTCCACGGTACAAATGCCTGCGGGTATTCCTGTTTCTACAATGGGTATTGGGAAATCAGGGGCTATCAATGCTGCGATATTCGCGGTTCAGATAGTAAGCATATCAGACCAAAAATTAAGACAAAAAATTGTTTTATATAAAAAGAGGCTTGCAGACGAAGTAGCAAAAAAGGATAAAGAGGCAAGAGCAGCACTTGGACTATTGTAGATACAATGTTTTACCGTTTCGAATTTTAATACAAGAAAGGATTTACAGAATAAAATAAAACAAGAAATCTTGTAAGCCCTGTTAATCCTGTCTAAATGAATTATTTCACAAGGGAGACGAAATGCCGCTACCAACAATAGAATGGGAAGGAGGTGTCAATGGTCGTGTCCGACTTATCGACCAGACACTCTTGCCCAATGAATTAAAATACGTTTATTGTGACGATACTAAGAGCATCTGGCATGCAATTAAAACCCTCATGGTAAGAGGCGCACCGGCGATCGGTATCGCAGGCGCTATGGGTGTAGTATTAGGTGTTAAGGAAATACAGGCAAAGGATGCTGATGCATTCCTAAAGGAACTCAAGCGTGTAACAATTTATTTAGGTTCATCCCGTCCAACAGCGGTCAATCTCTTTTGGGGACTTGCGCGCATGGAACGTGTTGCTCAAGAGAACAAGGACAATTCCGTTCAGGAGATAAAAGAAATACTCCTCCAGGAAGCAATCAAGATAGAAAATGAAGACAAGGCCATCTGCAGGCAAATCGGTGAGAATGGCGCAGGACTTATCAAGGATAATAATGGAGTTCTCACCCACTGTAATGCAGGAGGGCTGGCAACTGCAGACTATGGCACTGCATTAGCCGTAATGTTTAAAGCAAAAGAACAGGGTAAACGTTTCAAGGTCTTTGCAGACGAGACGCGCCCATTACTGCAAGGCTCCAGGCTGACGGCATGGGAACTAATGCAAGCAGGCATCGACGTCACCCTGATATGCGACAACATGGCAGCCCATGTGATGAAACAGGGAAAGGTGCAATGCGTAATTGTGGGGGCTGACCGAATCGCCGCCAATGGTGATACAGCAAACAAAATCGGCACGTACGGCGTATCCATCCTGGCAAAGGAACATGGGATTCCTTTTTATGTTGCAGCACCTGTGTCTACCTTTGATTTGAGCATAAAATCAGGAAATGATATTCCCATCGAAGAGCGTTCCCCTGAAGAGGTCACCAACGGATTCGGCAAGAGGACTGCGCCTGAAGGGGTCAAGGTCTTCAATCCTGCCTTTGATGTCACCCCTGCAAAAAATATTGCGGCCATTATTACAGAAAAAGGGATAATCAAAAACCCTTCCGTTGAGAATATCCAACGTGTCTTGGGGAATCATGTTTCATAAGGTATGAATGAAGAAAATCGAAATAATTCCTATCGCCAGGAAAAAGTTACTGGGAGGAGAAAAAGAATTAAGATTGAATATGACCCAAAACATGATTTGCTGAATATTGAATTTATCTCCAAAGAACCTATTGCTGATTCAACTGAACTTGATGGGGTTATCATTGACTATTCAAAGGACAGAAGGATCGTAGCCATAGAAATCCTTGATGCAGGAAAGCGAACGGTAAATGATCCGATAGATTTACTCAATCTCACCATAGTAAGAGAAAAAGTTACAACATAAATTATTAGAGGAGAATTTAAATGCAAGGCCATTGGCACATCTTACAAACATTATCAATAGTTACCGTTTTCCCCATGTTACTTTTAAGCTGTGGTAGTGACCGGGTTAACGTAGAGTTTAAGACTTCGCGGCAAATCTACGTTGACGATTCAAAAACAGACCCGGATAAGCTTAATAAAGAACTAGAATATGACTTAAGGGAGGCAGAGAAAAAACGCCGGCAGAAACAACGCGAAGCAGAGGCGGTAACCAAGGCCAAGACAGAACAAAAGGCCAAAGAAGGTCAGAAGGCAGAGGAACAAACATCCAAAGAGGAAACAACACCATCTGAAGAAACAGAACAGTCAACACCACAACAATGAGTTATTTATAATGCAGGTGGTAGGTATTTCGCTAGACTGTAATAAACCAAATGGATTCTTATTAGTTCAAAGTTGCAAGAGACGAGCAACTACTTCTTCGCTATTTTAAGTTAATCCTTGAAGAAAAAGGAACAATCGTTGTATAAAGTCCTCACTATAGCCGGCTCAGATTCAGGTGGCGGGGCGGGGATACAAGCGGATATTAAGACGATTACGGCACTGGGTGGCTATGCAACAACCGTCATTACCGCACTAACTGCCCAAAATACCCTGGGTGTCCAATCCATTCTTGAGGTGCCAGCATCCTTTGTGGCTCAACAAATAGATGCCATAATGACCGACATCGGTACAGATGCCATTAAAACGGGGATGCTGCTGAACAAGGATATCGTGGAAGTGGTTAGTACGAAAATCAGGGAATATAACATCACAGGTGTTGTCGTAGACCCGGTTATGATATCCAAGAATGGAAAGAAGCTATTATCTGCCGATGCCGTCAATGCACTCACATCAAAATTATTCCCCCTATCTCTTGTTGTTACACCAAACATCCCAGAGGCAGAATATATTTCTGGTATGAAGATAAAAACCATTTCCGATGCAGAAAAAGCCTCAAAACGTATCCATCAACTAGGTCCTTCACACGTGCTCATAAAAGGAGGACATGCAGGGAAATCATGGGATATGGAAAATAAAGGCAAGGTGATAGACATTCTGTATGATGGAAAAGCATTTGAGTATATTGAAGGTGAATACATACCAACAAAAAACACGCATGGCACGGGATGCACGTATGCCTCGGCGATAGCCACCTATCTGGCAAAAGGTTTTGGTCTAAAAGAGGCAGTTGTTCAAGCAAAGAAATTTGTTACAGCATCCATCCGAAAGTCGTTCAATCCTGGCAAAGGATACGGTACTCTGGATCAGTTTGGGTCAATACAATTCCCTTGAATTGTACAGAGTTGATTGTTATAATTTTTAGCATTGTTGTTCTATAATTTATTTTTAAAAAAATATTTTGGAGCGTTCATTCTCAGCATCGTTGCGGTGAATTCAGCAGGTAGCAGATTGACACAATAGACACTTGTTTTGTATTGAGGATTTACTAATATGCAACAGGTTACCGCATTAGAATCCAGCGTATTGGTGTTAAACAAGTTTTTCATGGCCCTCCACGTAATTTCGGCAAAGAGGGCATTTGTCTTATTATGCAAGGAAACTGCCGAAGTTATTTCCGTAGACGATGGGAAATACAATTCTTACAATTTCGAAACCTGGAAAGATGTTTCTCTCTACAAGGCAAAATCAGGTTTACCCGATGAAGATTATACAAGCTGGATTAGAACCGTATCTTTCGAAATTGAAGTACCAAAGATTATCCGTCTTGTATTTTATGAAAAACTCCCGCAATCCAATGTAAAATTTAACAGGCGGAACATCTTTGCCCGGGATGAAAACAAGTGTCAATACTGCGGCCAAAGGTTTCCGACATCAGAGCTCAGCTTAGACCACATTGTACCGAAGGCATATAATGGAAATACCACATGGACGAATATCGTGTGCGCCTGTACCGATTGCAATAAAAAGAAAGGGGGAAGGACCCCTATAGAGGCGAGAATGAAGTTAATACGTAAGCCTGTCAAGCCAAAACATAGCCCCATACTAAGCTTGAAACTTCGTTCAGATAAATATCGCTCCTGGAAGCAATTTTTAGACGAGGCATATTGGTCTGTACCACTAAAATAACCCTGTTTCCTGATTTTTGTCAGGGTGGGCTCTGACAGATTCGGAAATTTGATAAATTTTTTGTAGTAATTGCCATCCCTACTTTTAGAGAATATTATTTAAAAGTCGTGGAAGAGGAGCATTCAGATGTATGCTCCAGAGTAATTCAGAAAGCACTATATCCTTTTTCGAAAATATACGGGTTTGTAGTTGAAACTCGTATTTTTTTTTATAAGAAAGGTATTCTGAAATGCACTCGTCTTCCCGTTCCTGTAATCAGTGTTGGAAATATTACGGTGGGAGGGACAGGAAAGACACCGGTCGTAGAGTACATTGCACGGTATTTACAGGCGAAAGGAAAAAGGGTTGCTATCCTCAGCAGGGGTTACGCAGCCAGCATAAGGCAAGAAAATAATTCTTCTGGCAAAAATATCTGCAATGACGAATATCTTTTGTTTAAGGAAAATATTCCTGACGTTCCGCACCTGCTGAATAAAGACCGGATTAAAGGTGGATTAGAGGCCATCAAACGTTTTCAGGCTGAATGTCTCGTGCTTGATGATGGATTTCAACACCTTCGCCTGGCAAGGGACCTGAATATTGTAATTATTGATGCTTTGAATCCTTTTGGGCATGAACAGATAATTCCACGAGGCCTGTTGCGGGAGCCATTGGAAGGACTCAAGAGGGCCGACATGATTATGCTATCACACGTAGACCAATGCAGCCGTGATAAAATTACCGTTATCACTAACCGCTTGCGTGAGATTGTCAGGCATGTTCCCATTGTAGAAACAGTTCATAAGCCGATTTGTTTGGAATCAGCAAGGGATGCAACGAAGGTAGATATTCATTGTTTACGTGGTAAAAGGGTCTTTGTGTTCTGTGCTATAGGTAATCCTGTATCGTTCAGAAAAAGCATAGAAAATTTAGGGGCTGAGTTAGCCGGTTTTCGTGTATTTTCCGATCACCATGTATATACTCCTTCTGAATTACAGGAATTGAATGCAGCGGCGCGAAGCATGAAACCAGATGCAATTGTCATTACCCAAAAGGATAGGGTAAAAATAGGGAACAACCTTAGTGTCTGGGACTTTCCTGTCTGGACATTAAAGATAGAAATTGGTGTTGTAAATGGTCGTGAAATTTTTGAAAATAAGATAAATGCTATTCTGAATTGAAAGGAAAAATAACCATGTCTCATAAAATAACGGATGAATGTATAAATTGCGGGGCCTGTGAGAGTGAATGCCCTGTAAACGCCATATCGGAATTGGGAGAGGTAAGGATAATTAATGCAGACCTCTGTACCGATTGCGGCAACTGTGTAGCCGTATGTCCTGTAGAGGCAATACTGGCTCCTTAATGAGCGATTAGCTTCAAGGAAGGAACTTTGATGGCGAAGCAGCGTAAACGAGAAACCGATTCTTTTAAACCTTTAGACCTACGGAGGATTAAAACCTATTCAATAAAGAAACGAAAGAATCTTTCAAATATCAACCTGTTCGCCAAGCCCATCTTGCCTGCTGATGGAATACCTGCCTTTTTCGAATCCTTACCAGAGATATTGGCTGCATCAAATTTACGGAAGGTGATCGAAGCGATAGTACAGGCATACCGGAATAAACGTCCTGTAGTAATGGCTCTCGGTGCGCATGTAATAAAATGTGGTTTGTCGCCGTTAATTATAGACCTCATGAAACGTCGCATAATAACGGCGCTTGCCATGAATGGCGCTGCTGCAATCCATGATTACGAAGTCTCGCTCATTGGTGCAACCTCTGAGGACGTGGCGGCCAGCCTGAAAGACGGCAGTTTCGGTATGGTAAGGGAAACGGCAGATGTTTTTCAAATTGCATCAGGGAAAGGGACAAAAGATGGTATCGGTCTTGGGCGGGCATTAGGAGATAAAATAATCAAAGACAAGAATCCGTATCAGGATTTGAGTCTGCTGGTCTGGGGTGCAAGACTGAATATTCCGACCACGGTTCATGTTGCGTTGGGGACTGATACAATTCACATGCATCCGAATGTTTCCGGAAAGGATTTGGGGGAATCCAGCCATATCGATTTTAAAATCCTCGCTTCTGTGGTTTCTGAACTGGAAGGAGGTGTGTGGTTAAATATAGGTTCTGCCGTCATCATGCCGGAGGTTTTTCTCAAAGCGCTTTGCATTGCAAGGAATATTGGTCGTAAGGTTGAAAATTTTGTGACGGTAAATATGGACATGATTCAACACTATAGACCGCAAACGAATGTCTTAAAAAGACCCTCCCCTTACGGATATGCTATTACAGGTCATCATGAAATTATGTTACCGTTACTGAGGATGGGCATTTTATCAAAACTTGGTATAGGAGATGCGTAAAACAAAAGCCCTTTTGCAAATATATCAAAAGATGTTTGATGCACTGGGTCCACGGCATTGGTGGCCGGGAGAAACTCCTTTCGAGGTTATCATTGGCGCTATACTAACGCAGAATACCAACTGGTCTAACGTTGAAAAGGCTATCAAAAATCTTAAGACGGCTGGCAAGCTTTTTCCGGAAGGAATTTATGAACTGAGTGTAACAGAACTGGCAAAACTCATTCGGCCTTCCGGTTTTTTCAATGTCAAGGCAAAACGCGTCAAGGCATTCATCAATTGGCTATTTTCAAGATATGAAGGTAACCTATCGAAGATGTTTGCGCAGGACTTGCAAGCACTTCGAAGTGAACTGCTTTCTGTAAAAGGTATCGGGCCGGAAACGGCGGATTCGATTTTGCTCTATGCGGGGAATATGCCCACATTTGTTGTGGATGCCTATACCCACAGGATTTTTTCAAGGCATGAACTTATTCCCGAAGAAAGTACCTATGATGAAATGAAGTCTTTCTTTGAAGAAAACCTTCCGGAAGATGTACAGTTATTTAACGAATACCATGCCTTGTTAGTAAACATCGGAAAGACGTTTTGTAAAACCAAAAAGGTCTGTGAACCGTGTCCGTTGAAAGATCTTTAGTAAAATTCTGTCTCTGCCCTCCTTCGTAAGGGGATTGAGGGGAATTAAAGTTATTTTTGGAGTAATGAAAATGATAAGTAACGAGGTGTTAATAAAGGGTGGGCATGTTGTGGATCCTGCAACAGGGCTTGACGGCCGTGCAGATATCCTTATTAAGAACGGCAAAGTCAATATGATTTCAAATGATATTAAGCCGAATAATAATACACCGGTCATCGATGCAACTTCCAAATATGTAATCCCTGGTTTAATCGACTGTCATGTGCATCTGCGCGAGCCGGGCCTGGAGTACAAGGAAACCATAGAGACCGGTTCCCGTGCAGCGGCAAAAGGCGGTTTTACAACCTTGATTTGTGAGCCAAACACTAATCCACCTATCGATTCGCTGGAAATGGTTGAATCCTTCATGGAAAGAGTTCGTCAGAAAGGCGTGGTAATCATTTTTACAAAGGCATGCATTACGAAAGGATTACTGGGAGAGGAACTCACAGATATCGATAAACTGGCAACAGATAAACGGGTGCGGGCATTATCAGATGACGGTAATCCCGTTTTTTACGAACCGCTAATAAAAAAGGCGTGCGAATTAGCCGCACGGAATAATCTTGTCATAAGTCCCCATTGCGAAGATTCTCAAATTTCTCTCGATAAGGCAAAAGTAAATAGCAATGCGGCACATTTCCCCGGCAAACCGTTTACCCATGAAACAGATTTTATTATCCGCGAGATTAAATGCGCCGAGCAGGCAAAAGGATGGTTGCATATCTCGCATGTCAGCTTGAAGAGTTCCCTTGAAGTTATTCAACAGGCCAAAGAAAGACGCCTTGCACGGGTCACCTGCGAAGCCACACCACACCACTTGTTGTTGGATGAAAATTTTAAAAATGCGAGCGGAAGCGTACCCAAGACCAATCCCCCATTGCGCACTATTGAAGACAAAGAAGCGCTCCAGAGAGGTTTGTCAAACGGCATAATTGATGTCATTGCCACGGATCATGCGCCCCACACCCATGATGATCTGAAAAAGGGGGCTTCCGGCTTCGTAGGGCTTGAGAATGCGCTCGGTGTTATCCTTACAAAACTTGTTCATCCCGGCATTCTATCATTAAAAGAAGTTGTCCAAAAAATGTCCACCAACCCTGCGCGGATATTTAAGGTCAACGGAGGTAGTTTAGCCGTGGGCATGCCGGCTGATATTACGATTATTGATATGGATAAAGAATGGACGGTTGATGTCGAAGAGTTTGAGTCCAAGGCAAGAAACTGTCCTTTCAATGGTTGGAAGTTGATCGGACAAGTGGTAACTACCCTTGTCGCCGGAAAAGTGGTTTTTGATAATTGTCAAATGGTATGTTAATCATTATAGACGGCTATAATCTTATATTCACCGTCCCGGAACTGGAAAGGCACGTGAAAGTAAACAACATTGAACCCGTGCGGGACCACGTCATTTCCCTGCTTTCAAAATATAAGCAGAAAAAACGCTGCGATGTGATTTTAGTATTTGATGGTAATTATACTGAAGCTACTCTGCCAAAAAAACAAACCTATGCCGGCATTACCGTGATTTATTCAAAATCAGGTATAAGCGCGGATACCGAGATAAAAAACATCACCAGCCTTTGCCAGAACCCAAAAGATGTATGCGTGGTAACCTATGACAACGACATAAAAAGACACGTCAAAAAATGCGGCTGTCCGATTATTGAACCAAAAGCAATGTACAAAGAAATTATGGGGGTTTTGAACGAGGATAAAAAAATCAAATCTGATGAGCCTGATAGTAAACGGAACGGCCCATCTGAAACCGATGCAAAATACTGGAAAGATGTTTTCAAAAGCCTTCCTGAGAAAGAGCAGAAACCGTGCGTAGAAAAAACTGATATGCCTATGGTTGAGAAGAAAAAAAAGGAACCATCTCACACTGCCGAGGAACCAAGTTACAAATACCAGGGTACTCCTTCTGATGAGACACAATACTGGGTTCGTGTCTTTACCGGAGACAAAAAGGATTGAGTTCATCCTCCTAATAAAGGGAGTTTCCCTCAAAATCCCCTTAGTAAAGGGGGTAAGGGGGTTGTAAATAACTCGGCCATTTGAGAAGAAAAACACAACCCCCCGCGTTCCCCTATATTAAGGGGGAATTTTACACCTACTATCTCTTGATGCTCATGAATAAAATGAAAATTAATATCCAATGCGCGTAAATATTAAAATACCCTGGCTTATAAAATGTATTTTGACCCTCGCCTATGCCTATCTGATATTTGCAGCGTCCTCGAAGGACACTTCTTCAATCGCCATTCCCCGGTACGTCGATAAACTCATTCACTTTGTGGAGTTTGGCTTTTTATGCCTCATGACCTGCTGGTCGCTTTCCTCTGCGCAGGTTGGAAGTAAAGAGATATATAAAATCATCCTGGCAATTGGTATTACCTCGCTCTATGGCATATCGGATGAGTTTCATCAATCTTTTACACCGCACCGTTCGGTAGACGTCCTCGACTGGCTGGCAGACACGGCTGGCGCTGTTGCTGCAGGCTTCTTATGGCAAATGTCAGTATATAAACTGCAAACAAATGAAAAATCACTTGCAATGGATAAAACTCCGATTAATATGTAGAAATGTAGGATGGGTGAAGCAATAGCGCACCCATCGCAAAATTACTGTAATGAAGAGATTAAAGGAAGAGAAGCTGCAAATGAGAAGAAAAAATCAGAAGGGGACTCATCGTAAAAAAAGACGATTATTACAAATCTTATTGCTTAGATGAATCCAGAATTTTAAGTTTTTGCCCTTCGCTGGTTCAATCTTGGAGATTGAACCATAATATTTTGATTAGACCGAGAACAAATAAGAACTATTGATTCTTAATACTAAGACGTTTCGGTTCTGGCTGCAAGCCTCAACCAGCTTAAGGAGATACGAAGTAGAAGAAAAAATCAGAAAGGGCCTCAGGATGGAGAAAAGCGAATATTACAAACTTTATTGCTCGGATGAATTCCTAACCCTGGAATAAATTCTTCGCTCCGCTCAGAATACCAAATAATTATTTGCCTCCAGATAACACTGTATCAAACTTTTTTGGAGAAATAAAAAATGAACGAACATATTACTTCCGATCCTCAGGTTTGTGGAGGTGAACCCTGTGTTAAGGGAACTCGTATACCGGTGCGTATAATATTAAGCCACATTGCATAAGGAGAGGACTATTCCATAATTTTGAAACAATTCCCACGCATTCAGATAGAAGATATAATGGCCTGTTTAGAATATGCGGCATATTTAGCTACTGAAAAATCAGTAATATAATGAATTTTATCCTAGATGAAAATGTAAGCTTTGGTTTAGTTAAAAAACTTAGATCAGATGGCCACAACGTAATTTCTATTGCTGAAAACCCTGAGCGAGGATTAGTAGATGACATAATTTTTATATTGTGCAGAAAAACTAAATCCATACTTATTACCCGGGATTATCATTTCACTAATGCTATCCGATTCCCAACAAAAGATACTGAAGGTATCATCTACATCCGTCACGGCAATCTAACCTCGAATGAAGAAATTAAATTAGGCCTTCGGCAACTAAATATTCCCCTCCCTTGATGGGAGGGGTTAGGGGAGGGTGTGTAGCTTTTTCTTTCACCCCCACCTAGCCTCCCCCATCAAGGGGGAGGAACAATAGGTTGAAATTCCTGAACATTGAATTAGTAAATCAATTTTTGAATACACATCCTTTTGAATGGATTCGTGGTAAATTAGTAATACTTTCAAAAGAAGGTATTAGAGTCAGATAAAACTTAGGTAATCTTATCTCCGGCTTTTCATTTACAAGACCTTAACTTCTTTAAGTAAATATGTTCAATATTCCACCCTATAGTTGTGTAACATCCTCACAGGAAATCAAACAGTGGTACGAAAAATATTACCATTCACTCTCACTGAATGGGCTGTGGCTAAAAGGGGGAGAGTTCAATACCATGGACCCAGCCTTGTTTCCTCAGGCAGAGCTGCGATTCCTGATTTGCCGGTTATCTACATACCGTGACGTATCGGCATCCATCTCTCACGGATTGGTAGCTCAGATTGCCCAGGAAGTTGAAGGCGTTTTTACCGATTTTGCCTTCCTGCCGCCGCCCAAAGATACGGAAGTAATGACCACCTCAAAAATTCCCCTCTGGGTAGGCACAACCACGAAAGAACCGCCGTGCGCATTTGATGTGCTGGGTATAAGCAACTCCGTTGTGCTTGAGTTGCTGAACCTGCCAAAACTCCTGCATTTTTCAGGCATTCCACTCTTCAAAAACGAACGCATGATGCACCAGGAAATTCCCATCGTTGTGCTTGGGGGAGCCAGCGTGGCAGTCACGTCAATCTTGCATGGACCGATAAAAGAGCAAGGGTTTGGAAATAATTACGGCCTTGTGGATGCCGTGCTTATTGGTGAAGGGGAATTTTCTATCAAACAATTTCTGGAGGTTGTAAAAAAAGGAAAGTCCGCTGGTTTGACAAAGGCAGAAATTTTAAATGCCTGTCATGGAAAGGTGGATGGATTCTATGAACCCGATAAATACGAACACCAATATAAAGTAGTCGTAAAAAAGCCAGAAACGGCGGGAAAAACAAGTAGTCAACAAGATGAACCCCTCATGAACCCCCGTCTTACGAAAAAGTCAGTCCTTGAAGAGGGTAAAAGAGAGGAAAATACCCCCCCTCTGCCCCCCCCTTCGCAAGGGGGGGAGGCAGGGGGGGTAAAAAATTTGCTTTTGGATGAGGAATACTTGACAGAAATTGTACCGACGGAACCATACGTGTCATTTCCCGTAAAAAGCGCAGTTGTATACGATCTCGATCAGGCAAGAACCATGGAATCCGGTCCTGTATGGTATGAGGAAGAAAGCCTGGGTACTGGAAGCTTGCAAATCAGTAACGGATGCCCCTGTTTCTGTGCCTTTTGCGCTGAAAGCTGGGAGAGAAAACCCTATCGGGAACGGTCATTATCAAAACTCCTGGAAGCGATGAGATCGGCAAAGGCGCACCAGGGACTCGATACCATCAACTTCCTGAGTTTTAATTTTAATACCCATGCGGAGCTCTATCCCATGATCTTGTCCTTTTATGAGGAAATGGCTAACGTCAGCCTGAAAAGCCAGCGGTTTGATCTCTTATCTGCCGACCGATTTCTTGCGGAAGTCCAGCAAATAATCGGGAAGACAACGGTAAGCTGCGGGATGGAGGGTATCAGTGAGCGGCTGCGCCGCTGCCTGCACAAAAATCTTACGGAAGAACAAATCTATAAGGCCTGTGAATTCCTGTTTGAAAGGGGAATTCGGGAACTCAAGATTTTTTTAATCGGTACGGGATTGGAACAAGCGGAAGACTTCGGGGAATTTGGAAGATTTGTGAAACGCCTGGCAGATTTGAAAAGTATGTCCGATAGCAAAGTACGCATGATTTTTAGCCTGACGCCGCTGTATTACCCGCCGCATACCCCTTTACAATATCATGCTTGTATTACAGCTATCGAAGACAATAAGAAGTTAAAAAGGGAAATCGAGCGTATCTGTAAACTCAACGGTATGGAATTCCGGGAAAGCTCTTCGTATGAAGAAACATGGCTGATGCAATTATTCGCTATGGGGGATAGACGCCTGACACCAGCGCTTATCCGTTCATCGATTACCGACGGGTTTGTGTATTACAACACTGTGCCCAAACAGGTAATCAAGGACTGGCGTACCTATTTATCAGAATTGGGACTGTCTGAAGAGAACTATTTTAGGGAAAAAGGAAAAGAACAAGTCTTTCCATGGGATGATGTCGATATGGGCATTTCAAAGAAATTCCTGTGGGAAGAATATGAACGCTCTGTTAGTTATACAGAGCGTGAGTATTGCCTGGGGCGTCCCTCTGTAGAAGCTCAATGTCTTGGTTGCGGGGCGTGTCCTACGTCCGCACATATAAAAAAGATCACACAGCACAAGATTTCTCAACCTTTTCTTCTGGAAGAACTCCGTAGAATTGCAGACAGGAAACAAAACATTTACACATTACGAGTGGTTGTGGAAATCGAACCCACGATGCGTTTGGTACCAAAGCGGCTTATTGGAGTTGCCATCGCACGCGCTCTCATGCTGACAATGCCTGAGATTGTTCCGTATTACTCTTCGTTATCTGGATATCTGAGTGATTTCGCCGGAGATAAAGCTACTGCAGATTTCACGTATGGTATAAATGTTTATCATCTTGCCTTTTTATCTAAGAATACAGTTAAAGAATTATTAAATAACGAAGCCCTCTCCGGGAAATTTACTAGTATACAAGGATATTGCCAGGGGTTTAGAATTAAGGAATTTGTTGTTAATCCAGGTGACATACTTGATGTGAAATATATGCTCTATAAGATATATTTTAACAAAAACTTCACTGCATCTTTTATAGAACAAAAATTGGGAGAATATCTTCATGCCAACTATGTCAAGCATACGCTATTAAAAAGAGATGGCGATACAATATTCAGAGTTGATTCAAAAAACAAAAAGAACGCTGCGGTCATTTATTCAAGGATTAATAAAATCAAACAGCCGAAAGAATCAGATGCTGCGTTTTCCATTTTAATGGCTGTTACAAGGCGTTTCGATATTCAAACATTTCTGGAGACTTGTTATGGGTTCGAGAAAAGACGTGAGGTCGTTTGTACGAAGATAGAAGCTTTAGGATACTACGGAAAAAATCCAGTTTTACAAAAGAATGTAAGATGTACTTCATGCACTGATAATGTTAATGAAACATTTCTCGTTGGTCAACCTTTAGGTGAAAACCAATGCCTTATTTGTACTATTGATAGCGGGATTCAGGGGTCAGGTCTTTAATCTTGCTGTCGAGGGCACTTTTACTGCAAGCCTATTTTTGGTTGAATAATCAAGCCTTCGACAATCTTCAGCTTATACTGGCGATAAACACCTTTTGAAAATGCAGGATTCACAGATAA
>JAUSDH010000013.1 GCA_030650655.1 Candidatus Brocadiaceae bacterium | reverse complement strand
CAAAAACAAAGAAAAGTGCAAGCTTTTTTTAATTTTTTCAGTGAAATTAAGAAACAAAGGAAAGAGAGGGAGAAAAGAGAAAAGGGTCGCATCTTAAATCTTAAATAATTGGCTAGAAATCCCTATAATAACGCAATAGGCAACAGCACAGTCAGATACTTCAAAGAACTCGCTCAGCACACGTTGGGGATTCCGGCGACACCATACCTAATTATTGATTTTGGGAACCCGAAGAGGTCATGTCGTAATCATTTCATATCAAGATAACTACTCTACCAATTCTCTAAGTAGATAAATAATTCTCTTTTGATTCACATTAGAATTATGTTGAAGATACTATAATAGATAGGTAATATTATAATTTTGGTTTAACTTCTCTTTTCACCGATTTAATATGTAACAAATGGCATTTGAGTTAATTTCCAAATTATCTTATAACCGTTGTACGGTATTTGTGCTAATTCTGTGCTAAAATTAATCTAAAAGGATATAACTAATAGAAGCGAATAGAATAGGTATAATGCCAACAATACCTTAATTTTAAGGTAAAACAGGAAACCAGTCCAATATCAAGGTCTTAAGAATTTTTAATATTTCACACTTGTAGCCTGAACCGAAATATTTCGGTTCAATCGAAGACGATTGAACCAGCAAAAAATGATTTTTATTATTCGTACAGATTTGTGTTTATTCGTGGCTACATTATTACAAATATAAACTATGCAGACAATACTATCGACGCAATACAATCCTAAAGAAATAGAAGATAAATGGTACCACTTCTGGGAGGAAAAAGGGGTTTTCCATAGTGTACCGGATTCCTCCAAGAAACCTTATACCATTGTCATCCCGCCTCCAAACGTAACGGGGGTGCTTCATATGGGACATGCCTTGAATAACATTCTCCAGGATATTTTAATCCGCTGGAGACGCATGCAGGGGTACAATGCCCTCTGGATGCCCGGTACAGACCATGCAGGCATTGCCACCCAGAATGTGGTCGAACGAGAACTGGCCGCAAAACACATCAAGCGTGAACAACTGGGACGAGAGCGCTTTGTTGAAGAGGTCTGGAAATGGAAGAGTCAGTACGGCTCGACCATCATTAATCAATTGAAAAAACTGGGGAGTTCCTGCGACTGGGCAAGAGAACGCTTCACTATGGATGAAGGACTCTCGGCAGCAGTGAAGGAGACTTTTGTCCGCCTCTTTGAGAGGGGTTTAATATACAAGGGCAAATACATGATCAACTGGTGTCCACGATGCTGCACAGCTATTGCCGATGACGAGGTTGAGCACGAAGAGCACGAGGGACACCTGTGGCACATAAAATACCCGTTCAGAGACGCCCCGCATCTCTATATTGTGGTAGCCACCACCCGTCCTGAAACTATGTTAGGCGACGTTGCGGTAGCCGTTAATCCAAAAGATGAGCGATATAAGGACATGATAGGTGAGATACTCACGCTCCCTATCGTTGGCCGGGAAATGCCCATCATTGCCGACGATTTTGTTGATCCATCCTTTGGGACAGGGGCAGTCAAGGTTACTCCGGCTCACGATCCCAACGATTTCGAAATGGGCAAACGCCACAATCTAACCCCGATCGTCGTTATACAGGAAAATGGGGTCATGAATGAACATGCCGGGGAATATGAGGGGCAGGATCGATTTGAATGCAGAAATGCACTGGTAGAAGAATTAAAATTAAAGAAATATATCGAAATGGTCATACCTCATAAACATTCTGTTGGGCATTGCTATCGGTGTCATACCGTCATTGAACCGTATATTTCAAACCAATGGTTTGTAAAGATGCGTCCCCTTGCGGATGCAGCTATCCAGGCTTCCAAGAATAAATCGGTAACCTTCTTTCCGGAACGGTGGGAAAAGGTCTATTTAAGCTGGCTGGAAAATGTACGAGACTGGTGTATTTCAAGGCAAATCTGGTGGGGACACCGTATTCCCGCCTGGTATTGCCAGGATTGCGGGGCAATTACCGTATCGAACAATGTACCTAAAAAGTGCTCAAAATGCAGCAGTACAACACTCAAACAGGATGAGGATGTGCTGGACACATGGTTCAGTTCTGCATTGTGGCCATTTTCTACGATGGGTTGGCCAAAAGAGACATCTGAATTAAAACACTATTATCCAACGTCTACCCTTGTTACCGACCGGGGGATCATCTATTTCTGGGTAGCACGAATGGTTATGATGGGACTTGAGATCATGCAAAATGTCCCCTTCTCTAACGTTTATATCCACGGCACAATTCTTGACGAGATTGGCAGGAAAATGAGCAAGTCGCTGGGTAATGGCATTGATCCCCTTGTCATGATTGACCAGTATGGCGCTGATGCCGTGCGATTTTCGATTACCGTACTCACCACAGAAGGTCAGGATTTAAAACTTTCTGAAAGTAAATTCGAGATGGGACGTAATTTCACCAACAAGTTGTGGAATGCGGCACGGTTTATCATGATGAATTTGAAGGACGAAAATCCGAAGGAGATCGGACTCGAACCCGCTGACTATCAGTTTGAAGACAGATGGATTCTCAGCCGATTAAACCTAACCATAATGATGTGTACCACTTCTTTAGAGCAATTCAAATTTAACGATGCAGCCATGCATGTCTACGATTTTACCTGGCACTCCTTCTGCGATTGGTATCTGGAAATTGTGAAGGCGCGTTTATACGAACCTGTGAATCTTCGGGATAAAAAAGTGGCACAAACAGTCCTTGCACAGGTTTTTGACCAAATATTACACCTCTTGCATCCTTTTGTACCTTTTATTACGGAGGAATTGTGGCATACTCTAAAAAGAATTGTTCTTGAAAACAAAATCGGCGTACAGAAAGACATGTGCTGCGAGAGTCTTGCCAAAAGTACCTGGCCAACGATAGATAAACGATACGAAGACCGAATCGCAGAAGAGACGATGACAATCCTGCAAAATGTTATTCGTGCTATTCGGAATATTCGTAGTAAAATGAATATAAAGGAAAAACAAAAACTAGACGCACTCATCTCCATTTCAACAGACGGTGAATATAATTTACAGGAACATTCGGGTATGCTCAAACGTATGGCCAACCTCGAACGTTTGGAAATCGGCAAAAATCTTGTAAAGCCCAATAATGCCGCCGCTGAGGTTATCGGACAGATACAGGCATTTGTGCCTCTTGAGGGTATCATTGATCCTGCTGCAGAAAAAGAACGGCAGTTGAAAAGACTTAAAGAGCTTGAAAATCACTTAATGGTGGTTAAACGGAAGCTGGAAAACAAAGATTTTGTTGCAAGGGCGCCTGCCCATGTAGTAGCAATGGAACAAAACCGTGAAAAAGAATTGTTAGAGCAGGTACAAAAAATAAAACTTATTTTGAACGATCTTGGATAAGGAAATATGAAAAAAACATACTGGATTTCTCTCATTTGTGTAATTGTGTTATGTCTCCCTTTGATTTCGATCCTCCATGCCAGTGAATCTGCATCGAAGGCAATGACAAAAAAATGTCCCACCTGCAACAAAGTATATTCAGAAGATATGAAATTTTGCGGTGAAGATGGAACCAAGCTGGTTGAGACTCCTGTTAAAATGATATGTCCCGACTGCAAGAAAGAGGGTACTAGCGGGGAAAAGTTCTGTAAAGAACACGGGAAAAAACTTATTCCCCTCACAGAAACACCTCCTGCCCAGGAAACAGATGCTATAAAACAAAAAATGGAACTCGCTAAGAAGTATTACAAGGAAGGTAGTGATTACTGTGACGCTGAGTCATACGACCTGGCATTAGCATCTTACAAGAAGGCAGAAGAGGCATTCTCTGATTTCCCTGCGCTCCATTACAACATGGGTTGGCTATACAGTAAGCTAGGAGATGCCCAGCAGGCTATCAATCATTTACAAAAGTATATTGTCCTGTCCCCAAACGCCAAAGATATTACGGAGGTACAGAGTTACGTTGTCGTCCTAAAACAGGCGCTGGAAAAGCAGCAAAGCCTTCATAATACTTTCAAAAGCCGCGATGAAATTATGAAAAAGGCAGTTCTTGAGCAAAAACAAAAATACGGAAGCGTCATAGTGCCAGCAGGTGAATTTATTATGGGAACTGACCAGGCGCGGGAAGATGCATATCCTGAGCATAAAGTTTATCTCGACGCATTTGAAATTGATCGCTATGAGGTAACAAACGCCCAGTACTGGGAATTTTTGGAATATATAAAGAAAACAAACGACCACAGCAAATGTTTTAAAGGAGAACCCAGTAACAAGGATCATACTCCAAAATTCTGGGACAATGAATATTATAACGTGCCTGATTATCCTGTGGCGCGCATTGATTGGTATGATGCCTATGCGTATGCCACCTGGGCTGGCAAACGACTCCCTACTGAAGCTGAATGGGAAAAAGCAGCACGAGGATCAGATGGCAGAAATTTTCCCTGGGGTAATGAATGGGACACTGCCCGATGCAATCTCAGCGGCGAACCCAAGCCTGTGGGTAGCGTAGCAGCCGGGAAAAGTGTCTCTGGCTGTTATGACATGGCAGGTGGTGTTTATGAATGGTGCGCCGATTGGTATTTGGATACGTATTATGCAGAAGCACCTTCCAGGAACCCCAAAGGCCCGGATAAAAGCGCCAAGCGTGTAATCAGGGGAGGCTCGCGATTCTCAAAACCATTTCAAGTACGAACGCACACAAGAAAATCTGAACAGCCAGACCTGTTCAATTTGGCGTTAGGATTCCGCTGTGCTAAGGATGTAAAAGAGAAATAATAAATTCTGAGGTAATGTATGAACATTGATAACGACTTTTCAAAGACTATTTTAGAGAACCTCTATGACGGTGTGTACTTTGTAGACTGCGACAAAAAGATTCTCTACTGGAACAAAGGAGCAGAGAACATTACCGGCTATACAAGTTCTGAAGTCATAGGAAAACGATGTTCTGATAATATCAGCCATGTTGATGATTATGGTATTCGACTCTGTATGACAACCTGTCCATTAGCTAAAACAGTGGATGATTTGATATCTCGTGAAATAAATCTGTATATACGGCATAAAAAAGGGCATCGTGTACCTGTCCTGGCACGTACAACTCCTCTTCAAGACTCACAAGGCCAGAATGTTGGCGCAGTTGAAATATTCAGCGATAGCTCTCCAAAGCTTGCAATCACCCAGAAGATTAAAGAACTTGAGAAAATGGCATTGCTCGATCCTCTCACAGAGTTAGCAAACAGACGGTATATTGAGTTGAATATGCAGACTAAGTTAGATGAGATGCGTAGATACGGGAGACCCTTTGGTATTCTCTTCATGGATATAGATCACTTCAAAAAAGTAAATGACCTCCATGGACATGACATTGGAGACAAGGTATTGATAATGGTATCAAATACGTTCATAAAGAATGTAAGGGCATCCGACATCGTGGGCCGCTGGGGTGGAGAAGAGTTTCTCGCAATTATTCCAAATATCAATGATGAGCAGTTATACTTCACTGCTAATAAGATTCGCGTCCTTGTTGAACAGTCTGGTTTTTTCTTAGACTCAGGCGTCGTTCAGGTCACCGTCTCTATTGGAACCACGCTTGCTCAACCGAAAGACACCATAGAAACCTTGCTGGAGAGGGCAGATAAACTTTTGTATTATAGCAAGGCTACCGGCCGGAATCGCGTGTCAATCAAGCAAGGTTTGATTTGAATTAATCCCCCTTAAAAAAGGGGGAGATGAGGGGGTTGTCCGTACTACCCTTCATTTTGAAGTTCTTGAGTTGTTAGGCACGGACAAACAAAGGTTGTCCATGCCACCCTGAAACCCGCATAAATAAAATGAAAATT
>JAUSDH010000309.1 GCA_030650655.1 Candidatus Brocadiaceae bacterium | reverse complement strand
TTGAACGGGAAAATCTCTTTCCGGCGCGGCAGGAAATTCAAAAACTCTTTCTCGAACACGTCATGGCTCAGGCTCCTGGTTATAAAAAACTTATGTCATGGACGGGAGCGCCTATCATGCCCACGCCAGGCGCAGTTGGACTCATCATGCAGACGATTGCCAGAAAAAATAATATCAATGTGGTAGGTGTGGATATTGGCGGGGCCACCACGGACGTCTTTTCTGTATACGGAGAAATCTTCAATCGTACCGTCAGCGCCAATCTTGGGATGAGTTATAGTATTTCTAATGTGCTGGCCGAGGCTGGGATTGAGAACATCTTGAGGTGGGTGCCATTTGATATCGATGAATCCGACCTCCGAAACAGGATTAAAAACAAGATGATCCGTCCCACGACAATACCGCAGACACTGGAAGAGTTGAAGATAGAGCAGGCCATATCGCGCGAAGCACTCAGGGTGTCTTTCGAACAGCACAAATCTCTGGCGGTTGGGCTCAAAGGGGTACAGAGGGAACGTGACATCTCCGAAGCATTTAAGCAAGAGGTTACCGGAGAAACACTCGTAGATATGTTAAAGCTGGACCTGCTGGTGGGCAGTGGCGGTGTGCTCTCCCACGCACCGCGCAGGTCGCAGGCTATGCTCATGATGATCGACGCCTTCCAGCCTGAGGGTGTCACAAGGATTGCCGTTGATAGTATCTTCATGATGCCGCACCTGGGTGTTCTTTCGACGGTAAATGAACAGGCCGCCACAGAGGTTTTCGAGAGAGATTGCCTGATTTATTTGGGCACGTGCGTCTCTCTCGTTAAAGGCAATACTGGAAAACTTCAGGAAAAATGTATCTCCTATAAAATAGCAATGCCCGATGGCAAAAAGATAGAAGAATCACTTCCGTATGGGGAGTTACGTGTCCATCCGCTTGGTATCGATCAAACAGCGGAAATCGAGGTTTTGCCCGCAAAAAATTTTGATATTGGCGCAGGAAAGGGTAAACCCATTATCAAGAAAGTCTTTGGGGGAGTTGTGGGTATAGTCATTGATACCCGCGGGAAACCCATTACACTTGCAAAAGATAAGGCATTGCGGGTAGAACAACTCCAGCGATGGGCTAAGGCAATTGATGCATATCCAGAATAAAAGACTTTTTCATTTTGGACGCAGACGAACACAAATTTAAATCAGACGGAATTTACGGGATTTTTTGTTTTTCGGTTTATTTATCCTGTTAATCCTGTCTAAAAGGACTTGTATCTATGACTCACGCTTATACGCCAGGTTTACGCATTGCTGAAAAGACAAAGGTCGCGAGCCAACGTGTCCTGCCGTTATTAGGCGATATTATCGTCAAAAAAGGCGATGTCCTGAAGGCTGAGGATGTAGTGGCCAAGACACATTTGCCCGGCAAGGTACACGCTATCAATGCCGTGAATCGTTTGGGTGTTCAACCCAAAGACCTCCGTGAATACATGCTGAAAAAGGAAGGCGACCCTGTCCAGAAGGACGAACCCATCGCAGAGACAAAACCCTGGGTCAAGATGTTAAAGGCCATCTTGCATTCACCCATCACCGGTACGATTGAAAGCATATCGACAGTAACAGGTCAAGTCCTTTTGAGAGAACCTCCAAAACCAATCCAGGTACATGCACATATAGATGGAGCGGTGATAGAAGTCATGGAAAAAGAGGGTGTGGTTATGGAGACAACGGCCACCTTTATCCAAGGTATCTTTGGCGTGGGCGGTGAGACTGTGGGTGAACTCGCTATTGCTGTAAATAAGCCTGACGACATACTCACGGCAGACCGTATCCTGCCGGCGCACAAAGACAAGATTATTGTGGGCGGTTCCTTTATCCAGCATGACGTTATCGATAAGGCAAAAAAGGTGGGCGTCAGAGGCATCATTGTTGGCGGGTTCGATGACGAAGACCTCAAGAAACTTCTTGGGTATGACCTGGGAGTAGCCATTACAGGCTCGGAGGAAATCGGCATTACCCTCGTTATTACCGAAGGTTTCGGCAAGATACCGATGGCGCTAAGGACATTCGAACTTTTAAAATCCCGCACAGGCGCTAAAACCTCTATTAACGGCGCTACCCAGATTCGAGCGGGTGTGGTAAGACCAGAAATCATTATTCCGCATAATACTACAGGCAAGACATCGGAAGAAGAACTGGATAAGCCCATCGGCAGAGGCATGGAAATTGGAGATCAGGTAAGGATCATCCGTGTACCCTACTTCGGAAAGATTGGCAAAATCAAGTCACTCCCCTTTGCTCCTCAAAAGATAGAAACCGAGGCCACCGTGCGCATCCTCGAAGTCGAATTTCCCGATGGTTCCACTGCTGTCGTCCCGCGAACAAATATCGAGATGATTGAGGGATAAGTAAATTCATTTTTCATAAAATATCTCTATGCTTAACTTAGGCGTCATTTGTATCAGGTTGTATGCTCTCTCCCTGGAATCCCTTCATGCAAAGCTTTAACGCCTTTCTGGCTTCTTTGTCCACAAACGAAAAGATACGATGAATCGAATCATGAGAACAAGAACGAGAATGACCTACCACCTTAATAACCTCAAATCCTAGTGTGTCATGAAGCTCGTAAAACTTACGATAGAGACAGGCATTCTTTAATAGACGATTCGTTCCATTACTACAAAATACATTCATTTCCAATCGAGATCTTCTTCGCTGGAGTCCTGTTACACACTGAGAATCGGAATATACATCCAGTGTTTCGGACATTGAACCTGGTGATTCTTTTTGGAAATCTTCAAGAGCCCACAAAAGGGTTTGGACTTCGAGTTTTGTCGATGAGGTAACTTCAAATCTTCGCAGTCTAATCTGCTCAACGAATTCAGACCGAATAATTCTTTCAGGTGGTATTTCCAGAAATGAAGAAGG
>JAUSDH010000306.1 GCA_030650655.1 Candidatus Brocadiaceae bacterium | reverse complement strand
CTTTTATGTAGAATTTGAACCAACAACAAACTCGCCCCTATAGCTCAACTGAATAGAGCGTTGGCCTCCGAAGCCAAAGGTTGCAGGTTTGAATCCTGCTGGGGGCGCTTATATTATACTACATTGTGTGGCAGTTTAGCGGAATTACCGATGGCTGTGCTCGGAGGTTGTGATGACGAAGTTTTACATGGATACCAATTGGTTCCTTAATTTTTACCGACAGGCCCTGGATGACTTGGCTTTGTTGGATGAACTCGCCAAGTACAAAGGCACTTTGATTATCACTCGTCAGACAATAAACGAGTTTCTTCGGAACCGCGTAACCACATTGAAGGGAGTGATTAGTGAATTCAAGAAATCGGTTGACGTACCCCAGCCGCACACAACCGCACTCCTTCGGTCGTTCCAGGCGCACGAAGAACTCAAGTCGATCACCAAGGATTACAGAAAGAAAGCTAAGGAGGTTTCTGACTATTTGCAGCAAGTTATTGAAGACGACAAAAAAGATCCGGTCGCACAAAAACTATTAGACCTTTGGGCCGATGCTGCAGTCACAATACTTGATCCATCTGACGAGTTGGTTGACAAAGCGTTCAGGAGGAAATTGCTCGGCAACCCCCCAACTTCGCCTGGCAAGTACACCGTCGGAGACGAGTTAATATGGGAGCTGCTACTTGCAAACATGAAAGAAGACCTTATCGTCGTGACTGGCGACCGTACCTTCCTAGAGAATAAGGCGCTCCTGCAAGAGGAGTTTTCTTCGAGAACGGGGAAAACACTTATCCTAATAACAGAGGAATTCAGTTCTGCCTTGAAGGCATCTGGGAAAACTCCATCCGAAAAGCTGATCGACGTCGAAAAACAAATCAATTTCGAAAAACAGATCGCTGGCAAAAAAAACCTACCCGCTGATCTTATGTGGGTTACAAAGGGAAGCGGAAAGCACGCGGCCATTCTTTGCAGGAGGATCGACGACCTAATTGATGCTTACCAGGTAGAAACGGGAAACGATTTCTCCAGCGATCAACACATCGTTCCCATCAAGCGCATGATCGCCTCACTGATCCTAGCCAAGTGCGATCAGATCGACTCGCTAATCAGGGCCGAATTCGGGGAGGACAGCGAGGGCGGAAATGACGCTAGCGTGGGAAATTAACCGCGACGGGTGCCGACTGTCATGCAAATGGGGTCTTTATTCTTGCTAATGGGAAAAAGCAATTTCCCATCATCAATCATTTCATCGAGTTGAATCAGCCATGAAGACCGAAGACCAACAGATAGGGGCGGAACTGGAGAAGGCGCGTAAGCGATTGCTTGACCTGACCTTGCGCAATAAGCTCCTGAACTTCAATCCGACCAAGCGAACAACTGTTCAGGTGGTACATGAACTACCTGACGAGGTGTTCGAGCAGTTAGTTGTTGACCAGACACAGATGCTCTTTAAACCCGCCCAGAAACGCTCGGACACCGAGGGCGACGGGACGCAGGGGGATAAGGAGCAAATCGCTTTTGATGAGCGCACGCAAAAGGACAAGCACCTACAGACTGACCTCACCCCCGCCGCTCTCGAACAGCGGCTCCTCCAAATCAAGCAGAAATCAGATACTGTATTTGAGGAACAGGGCTACACCGTGCTCTTTCTGGCCGTTGGGTTCTTGGAATGGAAAGAACGCCAAGACACCGACACGGTGCATCGTGCCCCGTTAGTGCTAATTCCAGTGATGATTGAACGGCCTACTGTCGGCAGTGCCTTTCGGGTCAAGTGGACGGAAGAAGACCTAGCGACCAATGTTTCACTTCAGGCCAAGCTTGAGGAGATCGGCATCAAGTTTCCTGATTTTGAGTTGCCGGATGAGCCACACGGCGCGCTAACAGCCTACTACCAGAAGGTGCGGCGCGCAATCGGCAAAAGGGACGGCTGGCAGGTTACGGACGAAATCCACCTTGGTTTCTTCAGCTTCAACAAGTTCGTCATGTGGCGCGACCTTACGCCGCAGGACAAGAATAAGCTAGCTTGGATCACCGGACACTCTTTGTTGCGGAGCCTGTTCACCGGCGACAAGGGCGAATCAGGGAGTGACGGACTGAGCTTTGCAGACTTCGCCGAGGATGAGAAACAGGTTGCAACTCTGCCAGTTCGAGATCAGTTTCATGTGATGGACGCTGACGCTTCCCAAGTTACCGTGATCGAGTCAGCTAAAAAGGGCAAGAACTTGGTAGTGGAGGGGCCACCTGGAACCGGCAAATCGCAGACCATAACCAACATCATCGCAGAATTGTTGGCTTTGGGGCGCAAGGTACTGTTCGTCAGCGAGAAGATGGCCGCCCTTGAGGTCGTGAAAGACCGCCTCGACAAATGCGGCCTCGGCGACGCCTGCCTTGAGCTTCACAGCCGCCATTCAAACAAAAGATTGGTGCTCGAAGAACTTGAACGCACGATCAAGGCTAGACCGCCAGCACCGGCGCAAGGTGAGCGAAAGATTGAGGACCGTGAGCGGCTAGCTGTAGAACTCAATAGCTATGCTGAAGTGCTGCGAACTGAAGTAGGCGGCATGAAAAGAACGCCTTTCTCGCTCTTTGGGCAGTACGTCAGAGCCAGACAGGAGATCGAGAAGCGAGGCCATAAGGTCTGGCACGAAAAGGTTGACCACGTTGACCAGCTTACCGAAACGGAGTACGAGAGTGGCAAGCGCCGACTCAATGACCTGTCTGAAGTAATATCTGTGCTTCGCCCAATTTCACAGAACCCGTGGCGGCACTGCAAGACCAGTGGCAGTGTTTTTGACAGTGATAGAGAGGATGTCTCGCGACTGATTCAGTCTTCACTTGAAAGTATCACTGGCCTGCACGGATCACTTGACGCTCTCAATGAGGTAGCGGGTACCGGCACAGCTCACTCACGGGAAGAGTGTCGCAATGCTGTCAATGCTGCTAACTGCATGGCAGACGCTCCACACGTAGAGGCGGAACTTCTGCTTGATGACCGATGGAATTCGGTACCATCGTATTCTGAGCAACTGCTTCACCGTCTTAAGCTGCTTCAAGACCGTATCGCCGCACTTGAAGGCAGGTGGTCTATCCCATTTGCCGCTCAAGCAGTGTCAAGATTTAGCAACGAACTTGCGGCCTGCAAGGACTTGCTTCAAAAGCTTGGAGCCAGTTGCAGTACGTTGTCTGAATTGGCAGGGTGCTTTACTCCCAGCACTCTTGAGGCGACCACTCACGCCATTGCTGCCGCCAAGACTGTTTCCAATGGACTACCCGCCGAGACCACCGTCCTGCTCAACAGTGCGTGGAATGAAGAGAATCCAACTGCCCTAGCTCTCATTGAAACAGCGGAGCGCTTGCAGTCTAAGAAGCCAGAGCTAGAAGCAATCTTTAAGACGGATGCTTTCTCCGCACCGGTTGCGGAGTTGCTTGCCGAGTTCGAGCCATTGAGCCGCAACCTATTGCGCTTCCTCATGCCCAAGTTTTGGCGGCTGCGGAAGAGTGCCACAGCGATGCACCAGACAAAAGCGACCGTTCCTCAGCTTGTAGCAAACATCAAGCGTCTGTCGAATTACAAGGAGGATCAAAGCCAGCTCAAAGCGAAGGCGGATGATGCACGCGCCCTGTTTGGTGAACACTGGAAAGACCAGTCCAGTGATACCAAGACCCTCCGCGCCTTTTCTCAATGGATCACCGAGTTTCGCCAATGTGTAGTGCAGGGCTACTTGACCGAGAGTGCCATCTCCGTAGTCTCGGAAGGGCCAGATTGTCAACGGCTTCAAGAAACTATCCGCCAAACTGCTGACCTGCTTCAACAGGTCAATGAGACCTTGAGTGTGGCTAGTTCTAAGCTTGGATTTGACAATCTCGGACTCACGAACGAGACACTTGAGAATCAGAAACTGCCGGAGATCGTAGCGACACTAGAGCTTTGGATGCAGAACCTCGCCCTACTAGATGACTGGATTCAGTGGCGGAAACGCGAAGGCTTGGGTGATATCAGCAATCTGGCTACTCAGCTAATAGGTAGCAAGGCAAGCGTATCAGCTATCAGTTCTGACTTTGCTGAAGCGCGGAATTGCATTGAGGGACGCGATGCTCTTCTCGCACAGGAGCAAGACGCACGGCGTTGCTTTGGTCGCCTCTGGCTTGGCGAGGCCAGTTCGGTTGAAGAACTAAAGGCTTTCTCTCGCTGGGCTGTCGAATTCCGCAAGTACTTTCTGCTGAATGCACTCACACCACGCTCAGCCGAACTAGTCCAGGTCGGTGTTAGCCGTGAAGCAATCCGCGCAGCAGAGAACAAGGTAGGGCACCGAACAGATGAAGTTGACCACAGGCTAAGGGCACTTGCTGAGCAAATCGGGTTCAATGCCGAAGCTGCCTTTGGGAAACAATGGGATGCGATTCAGTATTCAGCGTGGGGTTCACAACTGGAACAGTGGCAGGCCAAGATTGACACTCTCACGCGCTGGGCGCAGTTCGTGCTACAGCGGGAGAGCTTGCAGGACTCATGCGCCCGTTACATGGTCGCGCCGCTGGAGCGGGATGAAGTCGAGCCGGAGGATGCTGTACTGACGTTCGAGCTGGACGTGGCTGAATCCTTGCTACGAATAGCGTTTCAGCACTATCCGATTCTAAAGCAGTTCGTCGCTGAGGTGCACGAAAGAAAGATTGATGACTTTGCAAGGATAGACCGTGAACTGCAACGCCTTAACCGCCAGCGCCTCGCTCGTCTGCTCTTTGATGCGCGTCCTTCTCTTAATTCAGTTGGTGCGCTTGCGCAATCGGAATCCGGCACACTCGTCGGCGAATTCAAGAAAAAGAGACGGCACATGCCTATCCGCAAGTTGTTGGGTAAGGCAGGCAAACTCATTCAAAACATTAAGCCTTGCTTCATGATGAGTCCCTTGTCTATAGCCCAATTCCTTGAACTTGGAAACCTCGATTTCGACACAGTTATTTTCGATGAGGCGAGCCAGGTTAGACCCGAGGATGCGCTTGGCGCCTTGCTGCGCGGGAGGCAGCTTGTTGTCATGGGTGATACCAAACAGCTTCCTCCGACCAGCTTCTTCGACAAGATCGACAGCGACGATGAAGAGGACGAAGAGGAAGAAGGCGGAACCTCTATCGTAGACATCGAGAGCATCTTGCATCAATGCCAACGCAGCTATGATACAAAGCATTTGCGCTGGCACTATCGCAGCCGTCACGAATCGCTGATAGCAGTATCAAACCAGTTGTTCTACGACAACCACCTCTTGATTTATCCGTCCGTTGCGGCCACTCTTGCCGGAGTAGGATTGGAGTTGAGACTCAGCGAAGGCAGTGTATACGACAGAGGTAAATCGGCTCAGAACCGTGATGAGGCACGGATGGTGGTTGCCGCGGCGATGGAACACTTAAGACTCACTCCACAAAAAAGTCTCGGTATTGGCGCTTTCAGTATCAAGCAGCAACAAGCCCTCTTAGATGAAATTGAAAAAGTCTTGCGACTCAATCCTGAGATGCAGGACTACTTCAACAGCAAGCGCCATGAATACTGTTTTGTGAAGAACCTTGAAACAATCCAGGGCGACGAACGGGACGTAATCTTTATCAGTGTCGGATACGGTAAGGCACAGGATGGGCGTGTGCTGACAAACTTTGGTCCGATCAACAAGGAAGGCGGTCATCGCCGCTTGAACGTGCTTATGACAAGAGCGCGCGAACGCTGTGTCATTTTCTCCAACTTCGGGGCTGAAGACCTGTCCACTGACGCAAAGACGCCGTTCGGAGTCCGCGCTCTTAAACAGTTTCTTGATTACGCCCGCACAAGACAGATCAATTTGCCGGTTGAGCTTAATGCGGATACAGAATCTCCATTTGAGGATTCGGTAAGAGAATTCATTGAGGCGCACGGACACGAGGTTAGCACTCAAGTTGGTTGCGCTGAGTTTCGCATTGATCTTGCGATCGTTGACCCTGAGCATCCAGGCCGCTATCTGCTGGCCGTCGAGTGCGACGGCAGCAAGTATCACACTTTACCAGTAGCACGAGACCGAGACCGGTTGCGTCAGCAGGTGCTTGAAGATATGGGTTGGCGCAAGCGTATCCACCGCATTTGGAGCACTGACTGGTTTCATAACTTTCCAATGGCAAGCAAGAAGCTCCTTGAAGCCATAGAGCAAGCCCGTCTCTTGCCAAGAAACGAAATAAGCGCAGTAGAACCAGCACTATTAACCCCTCTCCATATTGAGGAGGTCATTGAGAGCGTTGACCATGTTTCCGCTTCTGGAAACGGAATAGAGCCAACGGCATACGAGAGTTGCAAAACCCTGAAGGCGCTGCTGACATCTCAACTCTATGACAGTTCACCTTCAGAACTCGCAAAGGCCGTTACCGAGGTGGTGGAGGTCGAGAGTCCTGTTCACATAGAGGAGATTATTCGGAGGATTCGGAGCATTTGCGGATTGCGGAAAGCAGGAGGGCGCATCCGCTCAGCTATTGAACATGCCGCGAGTGTTGCTCAATCTCACGGTACGATTAAGAAGAGCGGAGACTTCTATTGGTCAGTAGCTGATAGCTCTGTTACTATTCGTAAACGCACAGGAGAGATGGTCAATGCTGAGACTATCGCAGACGAGGAAATAGGCACCGCCTTTCAACTACTACTAAAGAAGCATTTTGCTACTCCCGAACAGCCTCTAATTCAAGCGGCTGCCCGCCTATTCGGATTCCAAGCTGTACATGACGCGACAGCTACACGCTTCCGCCAAGTCCTGCAATCTCTGATTCTAAAAGGGAAGCTGCGGAAGAACGGCCAGCAAATGATTGAGCTTGTTGCTCAATGATCTAATTATCTAACGTCCATCGTAAACCGGAAACTTGCAGGCGGGGCAGTCAATGTACTTCGGATGCCCAATGCATTTGG
This sequence comes from Candidatus Brocadiaceae bacterium, assembly GCA_030650655.1. Lineage (GTDB taxonomy): Bacteria > Planctomycetota > Brocadiia > Brocadiales > Brocadiaceae > Wunengus. The sequence goes on along the minus strand of JAUSDH010000306.1, from coordinate 11,899 downwards.
AACACCGACCGTAGTAGTTGGCTGGGCGGGAGTACCCGCACTCGCACTTCCACGCGCCAAGCAGGTTTATGAACTGGAAACATTCCGGTTTCAGCGTACACAATAAGGCGCGAATTGTAAAAGATGACGAAAAAGGACGGGAAGCGCTTGCCCAATATATTATTCGTAACACCTTCTCCCTTGAGAAGCTGACATATAACCGGGAAACTGGCACGGTTATTTATCGTTCTAAAATGACCAGCGGCAAAAACAAGAAAAACTTTCAGATATATACAGCGGAGGAATTTATCGCAGCCATTACCCAGCACATCCCTGGAAAAACATTTCAGATGGTGCGTTTATGCTTTATCATTTACCCAAGTAACGAGACAGTGAAAATCAACACAGACAAGGCATTCAACGTTTGACCGACAAGAACGCCAGATGGTAACATGGGTTTGGCAAAAGCGGGGTTCGTCTCCGTTGGACAATTTATCTTAAATTTGAACATTGGTGCTTCGCCTGAAGTTCGGTGAAACCCCGCCTTCGCCAAGCCCGAAAACGTTACCTGTAATTTTATAAAGACAACAACACAGTTTGAGTGAATTCCTAAATTATCTTATAACTGTTGTACGGTATTAGTGCTAATTTTGTGCTAAAATCAATCTAAAAGGATAGAATTAATCGAAATGAATAGAATTGATATAATGCCATCAATACCTTAATTTTCAAGGTAAAACAGGAAACCATCTCAATATCAAGGACTTCAGAATTTTTAATATTTCACACTTGTAGCCTGAACCAAAACATTTTGGTTCAATCGAGGACGATTGAACCAGCAAAGATTCCTCGCTTAGCTCGGAATGACAGGCATTCAATGTCAGCTTATTTAAGTCGTTTACTATATTATGAACGGCCGTAGTCGTCCTCAAGCCTGATAATATCATCTTCCCCTAAATAGCTGCCACGCTGAATTTCAATAAATACAAGGGGAGACTGTCCCGGATTGGAAACGCGATGGGCTGCCTCTCTGGGAATATCGATGGCCTGTCCTGCTTCCAGCAGGGTATCTTTACCGTCTATGGTTACCAGAGCGCTACCGCTGATAACGCTCCAGTGCTCATTCCGATTGGAGTGTTTCTGGTAACTGAGCCGTTTCCCAGGCAAAACAGTAACTCTTTTCACCTTATAAGTTGACTCTTCCAATAACACCTCCCATCTCCCCCAGGGAGGATCGGCATGCCGCGCCCGATGCCTTTCCGATTCTGATATTTTTTTATCACTCATTTAGAATACACTCCTTACGGTATACATGCAATAGAGGTAAACAAAGCCGGGCCCATGTAAAGCACATCTTCATCCAGGATGAACCGGGAGCTATGCAACGGCTGATTCGTGCCTTTTTCCAGGTTTCCTGAACCTAAAAAGACAAAGGCTCCTTTTATCTTTTCCAGATAATAAGAAAAATCCTCTCCCCCCATCTTGGGGTCTATGTTTTCCACCGATTTATTGCCAAAAAGTTCTTCGATCCTGTTTTGTAAGAACTCCACCTGTGGTTGAGGATTATTCAAGGGAGGGTGCCCCTTGAGATATTCAAATTGGTATGTGGCATTGTTGTGTGAGGTAATTCCCTTAATAGTTTCTTCTATCAAAAGCGGCATCCGGTATCTCAATTCCTTGGATAAGGTTCTTACCGTACCGATAATCTGGACCTTGTCCGGAATGACGTTGAAGGTCGTCCCCCCTGAAATCTGACACAGAGAAATCACGCACGGGGATAATGGGTTTACTTTGCGCGAGTGAATAGTCTGAATGGCCAGGATTACCTCGGCTGCAATAACGACTGGGTCTACGCATAAATGAGGAGTAGAGGCATGGCCGCCTTTCCCTATGATGGTGATAACAATACGGTCTGTAGCCGCCATCGTGGCGCCGGCCCGTAATCCAAAAGTACCCGAAGCAATATTCGGTTCGATATGTAATCCGTAAATTTCATCCACATCATTGAGAACGCCCTGCTCCACCATTAACTTCGCCCCGCCCGGGTGCTGTTCTTCGCACGGCTGAAAGATAAATTTTACCCGTCGTTTAAGTTTGTCCTTCAACTGCACCATGAGTTTGACCGCGCCCAGGAGCATCGCCATATTCGCATCATGTCCACAGGCATGGGACACACCCTCGTTTTGGGATTTAAATTCAAGCTCATTTTCTTCCGTTATGGGCAAGGCATCCATATCAGCCCGAAAGGCTACGGTACTTGCCGCTCCATGAACCTCCAGGACGCCGACGACACCTGTCGTTGCTATGCCCGTCTGCACCTGAAGTCCCAGCCGTTTCAATTCATCGGCAATAACGCCGGATGTGCGGGTTTCAACGAAACCGGTTTCAGGATGTTTGTGAAAGTCCCTCCGCATCTGAATTACATAATCGTGTATCCCTTGAGCATAGGTCAGTATCTCTTGTGTGAGTGTTTTATTCTGCATTGTTGTACTTCCTGCCAATCATTCCCATTTTGATATACAAGGTTGGGTGAAGCGTAATCATACCCGACAATAATGTTTGTTTGTATCAGTTCACCCCCCTCCCCTAACCCCTCCCACCAGGGGCGGGGGAAAAACGTTTCCTCCCCCTCGATGGGGGAGGTCAGGTGGGGGTGCTGAACTGTTACGTTTGTTTCTACATAATTACCTGAGAACCAGCGCATTTTTGCGCTACCCCAAGTCCATCACTTTCGGGGAGTGTTAACTTTCCCTTATCAACGGTTACCCCGATATAAGGGTCGTTTGTAACAAGCAGTTGTCCGTCAAGGTCGGCATAGTCAACCAGGGGCGTTAAATGTGCTGCCGCCGTGATGGACACCGAACTTTCGATATTACATCCAATCATAATCTTGAGGCCGTGGACGCGAGCCGTAGAAATCATTCGAAGGGCTTCGCGAATTCCACCGCACTTCATCAGTTTAATATTAATTCCATCCACCGCATCTGATAGTACGGGTATGTCCTTCGAATCTTTTACATCTTCATCAGCAAAGATAGGGATTTTTACATGACGCCTGACCTTCTTCATCGCTTCAATACTACCGACGGGAAAGGGTTGTTCTACGAGTTCGACCCCGAGTTCTTCCATAATGTTCAGCTTCTTTATCGCCTCATCAACCGTCCAGCCTGTATTGGCGTCTACACGGAAAACAGCCTTTGTGATCTTGCGTAGTTCTTTCAGAATTTCCATGTCGTTTTTAATACCTACTTTTATTTTCAATATAGGAAAATCTTTTGCCTCATCCACCTTTTTGCACATTTTTTCCAGGGTATCAATTCCTATGGTGAACGAGGTTGTCTTTACTTCTTTTCGATTCAAGCCTAAGAGCTTATAAAGGGGTATTTTTAGTTTCTTGCCGATGAAATCGTGGAGGGCTATGTCAATTGCCGCACGTGCAGCGGCATCCTTTGGAAATTTGTTCTTGAGGTAACCGGTAATATCTTCTATATGAAAGGGATCGGCATTTTTTAATAAATCGGTGGACTGCGCAAGCACCGAACTAACGCTCTTTATATCTTCTCCAAAAAAGCCGGTAGGCGCTGCCTCTCCCAACCCTGTGATTCCATCTTCATCTTTTAAAAGAACTATAATATTGTTTTGTACATCACGAATTTCGCGTGCAATCTGGAAGGTGTGCCTGAGTTTTAAATCTAAAGGCTGAAAAGAAAGATTCATGGTAAGAGAGGGCTGATGACGTCAATAAATTTATCCACACCGAACTTGATGGGATCGGTAGCAGGAAGTTTCGTTTCCTTTTCCACCTTTTGGATCTCTCGTAATGCATCATTGTCGGACATACCCACACAGTTGAGCGAAATGCCGAGTACCTTGCAGGGATGGACGGGCTGCGCCAGTTTTTCGTAAAGTTCAATCAGGTAAGGAAGGGGTAAAATGGGAAAGTCGGCAAAATGACGAAGTGTCTTTCGTGCAGGCTGATGGCATAAGATAAGACCCTGCGGAGCTGATCCGTGCAACAGGCCAAGGGTGACGCCGGAATATGCCGGATGAACGATGGTGCCTTGTCCCTCAATACTTAAAAGTTTGTACTGAATGCGGTCGAGCACGAGTTTTTCTGCCGCCCCGGAAATGAAATCTGAAATAACATGGTCCACAGCAATTCCACTCCCTTCGATCATAATTCCTGTCTGCCCTGTTGCCACAAAACAGGCGTTAATCCCCCGTTTTTTGGCGGCATTTGTGATTTCGATAGAGGTCACCATCTTACCTATATTACAATCAGAACCTACGGTAAGGATGCGTAAGGTCTTTGTATCTTTTGCTTTTACGGTACCAAGGGGAATGTCTTCGGGGACTTTGCGGACGTCCCAGAGTTCACGTTGATGGTCGTGCGCCAGTTGGGAAAATTCAGGGTCATCGCTTAAATGGCAGTGGAGACCGCTGATTATATTGAGTTTGTTTTTTAAGGCATCCGTAATGTGCTTACGCCATTCGGTTGGAAGCATGCCGCCGGGAGGGGCAATACCGATAAGGAGGGCTGTGGGTTTTAACGGTAAAGTTTCCGTAACGGTACTAACTATGGGGATTCCTTTGCCAACACCAATAATCAACGCAATGTCTTTTCCTGCATTGATACTATCTATGACCGCAACGACTTCTTCTCTGCAATATCGGATAACGCTAACAGCCGTTTTTGCGCTAAAGACATCGAGTCTGCCCTCAGTTAAAATGACGAGCTTGCGTTTGGTCATAGAATTCGTAGAAAAGGTTATCTTCGCCGCTTTCCTTTTATGACTACCTTGCTGCGTCGTTTCCTTTGCCTTATGGGGGCAGCAGGATGCGATTTACCAATGTGTGCGGCGTATTCCTGGGCGCTCAACAATTCGTCGATGACATGGCGTTCTTTTGTTTTGAACTTTATTAACCAACCATGCACATAAGGGTCGTTACTTAATATGTCCAGGTTTTCATATAATCGTTCGTTTACTGCAATAACTTCACCTTCCATGGGCGATGTGATGTCAATCAGATTTTCTAACGATTCAAGTTCTCCAAAGCAGATACCAGCAAGGATTTCTTCCCCTACTTTAGGTAAGTCCAGGAACAAAAGTTTATTGAGTTCGTCAATAATATGTTTTGTTAGTCCAACAGTGATTGATTTACTTTCGACGTGAAACCATTCGTGGGTGGGTGCATATTTTAAATGTTCTGGAATCATAACACAATATCTCACAAGAAATTATAACTTAATAATGTATAAAATGTTAACATAAGATATAAGAGTTGTCAAGGTTAATTGATTTGTAAGGGAATTTTAGTTATATGGTTATTAAAAATATAGACTTTCCATTTCTAAGGGAATTTTTTATACTATTTACATTGAGTATGAATTGAAATCCATACCCGGAGTTCATGCTATAGCCTTTCTGCATTTCAAAGTTACGATAAGAACATTTTAATATATTACAATGAATAGAAATGAATCACGCTTTAACCAAAGGTATATATTGTCTTACCATTAAACTCGTTAAAAAGCATAATATACGGGTTGGATGTCTGGGTAACTTTGGCTTTCCGGGAGGTTTTTATGTCTATGTCGGGAGCGCTCAAAATAACCTGGAAGGCCGTATAAAAAGGCATTTGCGGCGAGACAAAAAAATGCACTGGCATATCGATTATCTGCTCCATTACGGGCAGGTGATTTGTGTCCATACCTATGCCGCTGAAAAGAACGCAGAGTGTATACTGAGTCAAAAAATTGGGAATATAAAAAACGCTGGGATGCTTGTGAGTGGTTTTGGTTCTTCTGATTGTTCATGTGCTTCTCATCTTTATTTTTTTCAGGATAACCCTGATTTCAGGATATCCAGGCTCAAGATTAATGGTATCAGTTCATCCCCCTCCCCTAACCCCTCCCACCAGGGGAGGGGGGAAAAAAGTTTCCTCCCCCTTGATGGGGGAGGCTAGGTGGGGGTGCTGAACTGTTAAGATTAATGAAACATTCCCTCAATTCTATGAAAAAGACCGTTCGGAACCGCAGATACGTGAAGTTGAGAGGTTGGAAAGATAGAAAGTTGAGAATGTCCGAATTTCGCAACTTCTCAACCTCCCGTTTTCCCAATTTTAAATTAGGCCTTTGGCAGTTACACGAATCATAATTAACCCCTCCCTTGATGGGAGGGGCTAGGGGAGGGTGATCAGCCTTTTTCCTTCACCCCCACCTAAGGGGTTGTCCAAAAAGTTTCTACCCATATTGTATGGGTAGGGGCAATTCATGAATTGCCCCTACAGGTTGTATGCATAATTGGTTTTCTTGGACTTTTTGGACAGCCCCAACGAATTGTTTGAAATTCCCGAACGTTTAATTGGGCAAATTGTCTGTGCCTGTTGTTTTTATAAAATCAAATCCATGTTCGTGTTACTATGATTACTGAAACACCGATGATGCGTCAATACAACGAAATAAAAAGGCAGCATAAAGACGCACTGCTTTTTTTTCGTATGGGCGATTTTTACGAATTATTTTTTGAGGACGCCAAGCTCGCTTCGAAGGTATTGGGGATTACCCTCACCTCCCGTTCCAAAGGTGAGGGTGCGATACCCATGGCAGGCGTGCCTCATCACGCCGCCGATTCTTACATTCGAAAATTAATCAAGGCTGGGCATAAGGTAGCTATCTGTGATCAATTGCAGGATCCAGAAGAGGCCACGGGAATTGTCGATCGCGGTGTCACCCGGATTATAACGCCGGGCACGATTACAGAAGATACCCTCCTGGAAGATAAAAGCAATAATTATTTAATAGCGGTATTGGAAACAAATACCATGACGGGATTATCCTGGATAGATTTGTCTACAGGCCGATTTCAAGTCGAGGATATTCGGAAAGAAACTCTCTTTGACGAATTTGCAAGACTGAATCCATCGGAAGTGCTGTTACCCGAAGAAACCGTAAGGAACAATACCTCTTTTATGGAAAGGATACGGGCAGAATGTGACGGGATCGTTACCGCTCGCCCTGATTGGGAGTTTTCGAAAGATACTGCATATCGAATCCTGATGGAACACTTTGGAACCACCTCCCTGGAAGGTTTCGGTTGTGAAGACGTGGGACCGGCTTTGGGGGCTGCAGGCGCTGTAATCCAGTATTTAAAAGAGACACAAAAGACCTCGCTGAAGCATATTGGCAAAATTCAAAAATATCAGGCAGACAACAGGGTACTCATGGATAAGGCCACGCAGCAGAGTCTGGAGATTACCCAGACCATAAGGGCGCGTGACCGGGAAGGCTCATTGCTGAGCGTGATCGATCAGACGAAGACGCCAATGGGCGCCCGATTGCTCAGGGAATGGATTATCAGCCCTTTGAGGGTATCTGCCGAAATCAAATATCGTCAAATCGGCGTGAAGGAATTATCTGAAAATTCACCATTAATGCGGGAACTCCGCGACATTCTGGGTAACATCTACGATATCGAACGAATTTCTACGAAAATAAGTTGCGGTCGCGCCAATGGACGCGACCTTGTTAGCTTAAAACACTCCCTTTCCAAATTACCCGCACTGAAAGAAAAAGCAGGATTTTGTATGTCGGACGTTTTAGTATCGGCAGAAGAACAATTAGACGTCCTTGATGAAGTGCGCACCTTGATCGGTACGGCAATCGTGCCTGATCCACCGCCTACGATTAAAGACGGAGGGCTTATCAGGGAGGGTTATGACACAGCGCTTGATGAATTGAAGTACATTAGTAAAAATGGGAAGAGCTGGATTGCCAATTTTCAGGCGGAAGAGATCACGCGAACGGGCATCAATTCCCTCAAGGTTGGGTACAACAAGGTATTTGGATATTATATTGAAGTCACCAATGTCAACAAGGATAATATCCCGCAGACCTATATTCGGAAACAGACACTCAAAAACGCAGAACGTTTCATTACCCCGGAACTCAAGGAATATGAAACAAAAGTGCTGACGGCTGATGATCGTGCAATGGAGTTGGAGTACGATTTATTTATCCAGATACGTGAACAGGTTAGCGGTTTTACGGCGCGACTGCAAAGGACGTCTGAGGCGATTGCACTGCTTGACGTACTGTCTACCCTGGCCAATCTTGCGGTAGAAAATCGATATATCATGCCCGAAATTACCGATAGTCTGGAATTAAAAATAATCGACGGACGCCACCCCGTACTGGATCGAAGACTTGCCGGCGAAAGCTTTGTACCCAATGATATTAATCTGGATGGCACTCAGGACACGATCATGGTAATCACCGGACCAAATATGGCGGGGAAAAGCACGTACATTCGCCAGGTAGCGCTTCTGATTCTCATGGCACAGATGGGGAGTTTTATCCCGGCAAAGGAAGCGGTCATTGGAACGGTAGACAGAATTTTTACGCGGGTAGGCGCCTCGGACGAACTTTCGAGGGGGCAGAGCACCTTCATGGTGGAAATGAACGAGACGGCAAACATCCTGAATAACGCCACCGAACGCAGTCTCATTATCTTAGATGAGGTAGGGCGCGGCACGAGCACCTTCGACGGCGTCAGTATTGCCTGGGCAATTACAGAATACATCTACCAGCACATTCATGCCCGAACGCTCTTCGCTACCCACTATCACGAACTCACGGAACTTGCCTTGCTCTTTCCGGGAATCAAGAATTTTAGCATTGCCGTCAAAGAGTGGGGAGACGAGATTATATTTTTGCGAAAGATTGTAGAAGGGGGAACTGATAAAAGTTATGGAATCCACGTCGCACGCCTTGCGGGCATACCGAGGGCGGTCATCCAGAGGGCGCGCATTATCCTGAACAACCTTGAGGCTGCAACCCTGGATGTAAACGGCAAACCAAAGTTTGCACCATTGAAAACAGCCCAAAATAATAAACAGCCTGCGCAGTTAAAACTTTTTTTGTCGAAACAAGACATGGTAATCGAAGAAATCAAGAAGCTCGAAACGTCCAGAATGTCACCCCTTGAAGCCCTTAACAAGCTCGACGAACTTAAAAAGAAATTAGAAGAGGATAATGGTTTGTAATTGATAAATTTTCGTAATAGTTTAGTATTTTGAAAACATTAGCAGTAGAAAATGCCTTGATGACAGTATGTAGTGTCAATTCATGAATTGCCACTACATTGCATGATAACTGCATCATTACACGAATTTTTCAAATGAACTGATAACCACCCCTCTTTCCCCTCCTTCGCAAGGAGGGGATGAAGGGGAGGTCTTCCATAGACTATTTACCATGCCATATTGGTTATGGACACGAAAACCGCCTGTCTGCGTGCGGGGACGCACAGGCAGGCTTAAATAAAATGAAAATTCCTAAACTATTAAACTAAAAAACATTTGACAAAAGGGGTCGATGTGCTAAAATTTTAACTGATTCTCCGCTTACGAAATATCAAACGACGGGTATTTTGTTTTGCATCGTCGCTTAATTGAAGTAGGGTGGTGTATGATTCAGATGGAACTCTCAAAGATCATGATCACGGAGACAAGTGACCATCAGATTATTGTCCTGAAGGAAAAAGACGGACAGCGGAGTTTCCCAATAGTAATTGGTCTCCATGAGGCATGGGCAATTGATCGGGCAGTTAAAGGGGTTACCACTCCTCGGCCTTTAACGCACGACCTGATTTATAGCGTTATTGAAGGTTTGAATGCAGAAGTTATAAGGATTGTTATTAATGACCTCAGGAATAACACGTTTTATGCAAAGATTATATTGATGCAGAACGGTTCAACTGTGGAGATCGATTCCAGACCCAGTGATGCAGTTGCACTGGCGATGCAAAAGAATACACCAATCTTTGTGGCCAAGAAGGTCTTGGAAGAAGTCTGCAACGCAGAAAATACTCTTTAGGGGGTGTAATAATATAAGTGTTACATAATTAACATATAATTCAAGCTATATCATGAAAATACTATGCAAGATGTTAATGTTATTCTATTACACCCCCTAAATACGAGGAGGGATGGCCGAGTGGTCTATGGCGGCAGTCTTGAAAACTGCTGGAGGCGAAAGTCTCCCGTGGGTTCGAATCCTACTCCCTCCGCCAAGTATCTATGGTTTATGACTCTGCTATATACTTTACATGGTGTATGGCGAAGCCAGGATGAAATAATAAAACCACGGATTTCATGTACAAATGTAGTAATGGCGTCCGTAGTTCTTTTGTTTTAAAAAATATTTCTCAATAACAGCTCATAAACGGAGAGGTGGCTGAGCGGCTGAAAGCGACGGTTTGCTAAACCGTTGTGGAGACAAAATCTCTACCCCGGGTTCGAATCCCGGCCTCTCCGCCATAAAAGTTATTTAATCTTGTCCTCATGCAAATGGGGAAAGGAGATATTAAAATGGAACCGCTCTGTTTATTGAACAATGCTGAAAAGTATAGTGGAGAGTATGTTGCATTGAGGTCTTTTACTGATAGAGAAGTAATAAGTCATGGTGGTAATCCTGTAGACGTATTAGGCGAAGCAAGAAAACTTGGGGTGGATGAGCCTGTAGTTTTTTTTGTTCCCGAAAAGGACGTAATTCAGATTTACTAATACCTATCGAAGATTGTCCATTTACAGACTTCAAAAATGGTATTTATCGTCCATACCTTGCCTTAAAAATAATTAATCCCCATACGAACAGAAGTTTTAAAACAGTAGGTCTTATAGATACTGGTGCAGACGAATGCGCAGTTCCTGCGTTTATTGCTGATGATTTAGGTCATAATTTTCATGCCGGCATACCCAAAATAATAACTACTGGTAGTGGGAAGGCATCTGTTTACAGGCACACGAGTAAATTTGAAATATATCACATCCATTATCTGGTGAACTTCTTTATACAATTCCAGATACACCCGTAGATTTTGTATATAACCTTCCTATTTTATTGTTGGGCGTTAATAATTTTCTGAGTAGATTTGTTTTAACAATTGATTATCCCAACAAGTTATTTTCGATAAAATATCCTTAAATCTAAGCTCAATCCGCCATAAAATAACAATAATACATGACGGCGTGCGTTCGAATAAAATTCGAACTGATTTCTCCCAAAACCTGTCATGAGCGTAGTCGAAGGATTTGTAGGGCGGACGGAATTTCCCACCCCAGCCCTCCTTCCGCCCACAGAAACACCCCTTATAGATCAAAAAATCCCAAAGAACCAGAAGAAATACGCGTGGTGATCCTGTCGAATCCATCGGCTCAAACTTCATTTCGTGTTAAAAGCCGGCTTCCCGTATTTTTATATTTGAAGATTTGATTTTTTCATTATATTTGATAGTATGATATTGATGATTTAATCAAAAGATAATATGGCAAAGATAAAAGATCTACCACTCCATAAAAGGCCAAGAGAAAAGCTATCTGAAAAGGGAGCCGAGAATTTAAGCGATGCCGAGCTTTTGGCAATTTTGATACGGACCGGAAGGGCGGGTAGAAGCGCTTTGGATATTGCCAAAGATACTCTTAAAAAATATCCTCTATCAAAATTATTAGCGGTATCTAAAGATGATTTAGTTTCCATTAAAGGATTGGAGGAAACCAAAGCCATCACGATTAAAGCCGCTCTGGAACTTGGCCCGCGGGTGGCAAACTCATTCAGCGATGCACTGCCCATTATTGATTCTCCCAAAGCCATAGTTGACCAGCTTGCTGATTTACGCGGAAAACAAAAAGAATATTTTATGGCGCTATATCTCAATGCTCGCAATCAATTGATTCACAAGGAAACGATTTCTGTTGGCACTCTGACCGCTTCCTTGGTGCACCCACGTGAAGTTTTTGAACCGGCTATTCGGCATTTTGCCTCGTCGGTGGTGCTTGCTCACAATCACCCATCAAATAATCCTGAACCCTCAGAAGAAGATGTACAACTTACAGAAAATCTTGTCCGGGCAGGTGTGAT
>JAUSDH010000305.1 GCA_030650655.1 Candidatus Brocadiaceae bacterium | reverse complement strand
AATCATAAGACCGGTTACAATTCAAAAATTTATTCCTCTATTGTACTTTCAAAACAAAAAAGGCTGACAGTGAATTATTATTTCTACTGTCAGCCTTTCTATTCCTGTCGGTCTGTTTAATTTTATTGGTGGAGGCGGCGGGAATTGAACCCGCGTCCCTAGACATCCCAGCATAGGCTTCTACGTATATAGTCAATTTTTTAAGTCTCGTCATTTAGAACCCCAACAGACAGGGTTTCCGATGACCAGCCCAGTTTAAGAAGTTCATTCAATCCCCACCAGACACTGGGATCAAACTAACCTGCAAATTGTCGTTTCATTAACCTCGCAGGTAAGACTAATGAAACGTGACTGTTATTTAAGCAGCCATTGCCATTGGATATTCGGCATTTAAATCATTTTGCCAGGTTTTTAATGAGGCCTCCTGACAACCTCAATACGCCACCTATACCGCAAACTGTCCGGTCGAATCCTTTCGCCCCCTTTTATATAGTTGATTTTATGTTTCGATGAAAAATTGAGCAATCATGGTTCCTTGCACTATTATTTTACACAAAAAGTATAACATTTAGTACATAAAAATGCAATTTCACAAAACTAATATGCACAAACAAGTTGAATTTTACAACAGACTTGTGTAAATTATCGTGAGTTGTAGTCAATTATTATATCGCTATTTAACAGTTTTGTACTTTTATTCATAACACAACAAGATGAAAAACCATTTTACGCATCCCTTCAGAGTATAATAAGAGCTATTTAAAAACTTGGTAAAAAATATCATAATGCTTTCGTTTTACTATTCTTACGAAAAATAGTATCTACTGCTCAAATAATAAACATTTTTATGATTCGCATTGATGCTACTGTGTTTGATACGTTTATTTAAAAATGTACATTTTTTTAAGTAATTGTATCAAATTTAGGTACAAAAATCGCTTGAGTTAATCAAAGATTACGAATATATGGGTCTATCAAATCATTTTAGGAGGAAGGGATATGGTAAATGGCGCAACTCCAGCAGCATCAAAACTTCTTGAGCAAATTAAAAGATTATCCACACAAACAAACAAAAAAGAAATTAACAGCCGTGATTTTGAAAATGAAGTAAAAAATGTTCGTATGAATAATATTAAAAACATACCTAAAGGTAGTGATTCTGAGAATATAGAGAAGATACATAAAAAAAGTGAGGTTTTTGCACAGACATTCAAAAACGTTACGCAGGGAGACACAGCGAAGAACATTCAAACGACGGGAATTGCCGATCCTCTGACTATAGAAAAAAGAAACCGCAGAGAACCGCTAGGTTCCTTTTTAGATATCTACATATAAAAAACAGCAAGCCGACTTTCGTAGAAAAGGAGGAAAGCGAAAGTCAGCTTGCATAAAAAAGGAGAACAATTTGATAGTAAAAACATATTTAATTCAAAAAAAGTTCCAGTTTATAATAAATTTTTTTTGTGTTTATTTATAATTGATTTATAATTAAAAAAGATGAAAAAATATTTTGTATCCTATTATCTTACTTTTTTGTTACCGGTACTGTTTCTCGGATGTAGCACTACTTCGAGTGAAAGGCTGAAGGATACTGATCGTAGGGTAGTTGAAATTTCTAAAACAACTCAAACATTAGAAAAACGGTTAGATGACTTATCAAGGTCTATTTCTTTAATTGTAAATGATGGGAATGGGCTCCATAATGACCTGGGTGACATAAAGAACTGCAATAATGATATCCAACAAAAGATCAAAGAGATAGAAACAATAATTAAAAATTTAGACGAGCATGTTTGCGGTCTTGAGGCCAATTACAAAACCACGGGAGAAGACCTTAATAAACGAATAGATGATATACAGAAGTCTGAAATTGAGATATCTAATCGCTTGGAAATGATGAAGTTGGGAACAAAAGAGGAAGTAAAAGAGAAGACATTATCTTCAACCATTCCTTAAATACTTTATCTGCGGTTTCTCTTCACAAATGAGTCAAGTTTTAAATGTTGTATGGTTATTAACCATTCAACCATACAACCATTTATTCATAAGTATTTAAATTAAATTTTGCATTTTGTTTTTTATTGGTCTGAGCTTCGCCTCGGTAGGGCTGCTTCTAAACATCACTCTTTAAAAATATAACTTAACGGTGCTGTTAATTAATGAAGGCTTCAAGAAAAATATCCTTGATTATAGGGGTATGTTTTGCATATATTTTGATTATATATGTTACCTTTAATGCAATTGCAAAAGTCCACAGGACAAACGATCCCAAATTAGCGAAAAGGGTAGTTATCTTAACATTTTTCGTAGATGTATTTATATTTGCGGGTAGTGGGTATCTAGTTTATAAACTGAAAACCCCTACAGATAAAAAATGAATTGCGCCAAATTATTAATTTTGTCATTGATAACAACCTCCCTGTCCTTCCTATATAACTACTCTACTTTTGCAAGCCGAGATGCCGGGGTCGACAAATTAAAGCAAGAACTCATTGAACTCGAGAAGATAACCAAGCCGCTTTTAGAAACATTTCGAAAAGTTTCACAACTCGTCAGTCCCTCAGTTGTCAGTTTAAGTACGGAAAAAAAAGAATCTTTAAAAAGTAGTATAGGATCCGAACCATCGCCACCCTATCAAGATTTTCAACCCAAACGCGATCATCCCACTGAAAATACACCCAAAAAGGGACTGGGTTCTGGTATTATCATTGATGAACGCGGCTATATTTTAACAAACAACCACGTTATCGGCGGTTTTTCTGAAGATGAAATCACGGTGGTTACTTATAATGGTGAACAAATCAAACAGGTCAAGATCGTTGGCGTTGATCCGAATACAGACCTCGCAATCATCAAGATAGAAGGAGAAAATTTCTTACCTGCCGAATTTGGTGATTCCGAAGAAGTGCAAGTGGGTGATTGGGTCATTGCCATCGGTAGCCCTTTTGGATACCAGCAAACAGTTTCTACCGGCATTATTAGCGCGAAAGGGAGAACACATGTTATTCCGTTTGTACTTCCCTTTATTTATGAGGATTTTTTTCAAACGGATGCTGCTATCAACCCGGGAAATAGTGGAGGCCCGCTTGTCAATCTCAGAGGGGAGGTCATTGGTGTGAATACCGCCATTGCTACTCGCTCAGGTGGTTTTCAGGGTGTAGGATTTGCGATTTCCGCCGCTATTGCAAAAGAGACTGCTGAAAACATAATGGCTACAGGAGCTGTTGTAAGGGGATATTTAGGTGTGGGAACGCACGATATTAACGATGAGTTGGCCGTATCGCTTGGCCTCAAAGATAAAAAAGAAGTTATTTCCCGTTTTGGCCTGCCCTTAGAAATGGGCGCATTTGTTTTGGAGGTGTGGAGCGATACCCCTGCATCGAAGGCTGGCATCCGTCCTGGCGATATTATTTCTGAGATAGGAGGAAAAAGGATTGAAAACACAACGGATCTCCAGCATGCTATTCGGCATGCAAAGGTCGATACAAAAATCATCGTGAAAGTCCTACGAGACGGAGTAGAAAATGCGTTGGATGTTTTTATAGAAAGACAGCCCGAAGACCTTGCTGGCAAGACTTATTTGGCTATTCGAAAGATGGAGGAACCGACAAAATTCTCTCTGGGATTGGTGGTCAACGATTTGAATCAAGATGTCGCAAAATCACTCGGTTTTGAAGACGAGAAGGGGGTTTTGGTTGTCGATGTTGAGGCGGACAGTCCCGCCGAGCGCGCCGGCATAAAGCCAGGTGATTTAATTACAAAAGTAGGTACAAAAGAGGTGCATTCTGTCATAGAATTCATGTCACTCATGGGCGAATTCTTAGAAACAGATAAGCCAGTCAGTGTCTTTGTAAAAAATAAAGGGTTTGTGACTTTGAAATAAAGTTTTAGTTCGCATCATTCTCATCTGCCAGAAGAAAGACCCATGCTAATCAGGTCGATGTCCGGGATTAATGGTAAGGTGGTTCAGGTTTCGAACGGTGCAGTACGGAATATACCCATTTTCCCTTGATTTCCTATATGCAATATTTATTTTCTTCCTGGTTTTTTTGTTAAAGCAGGGTTTCTTTTCAGAACATGCGAAGGGATAATTTATGGTTAACACGAGTTTACCCGCTTCTTTAAAAACGTCCAGGTATCCTTCCAATTCTTCCGTAATATTCCCTGAGGTTTTTTGCCCATCGCCGTAATAACCGTAATAAATGTCCTCCTGTCCAATTCCTGTTACGGCATTAAGATACTCTTCATATGCGCCCAATGCAGCGCCATTTTGTGGAAATATGCCGAAGTCTGAATTTTTACGTTTGGCGTATTCGGAAATTTTAACAATGAAATCGACCATTTCCTGCTCAGCCGTTTCTCTGTCTTCCCTGCTCTCTCCGTCTGGTCCCCAATATTCATAGGCATCTATAATATCAAGATAAACTCCGTCAAAGCCTGATTCGATGATTTTATCGAGATAACTCGTGGATGAACCGAAGATAATAGATTGCCATTCCGGTTCCCAATATCTTACTTTATAGTTTCCAGGCCAATTGGGATTAGACGGCCCCAACCATGCTGGAGCGCCTGTATCTGGTTCGCCATCATTATCAGCATCCCAGCTTTCCTCCCAATAAAATCTATAATTTTCTGCCTCTCCAATGCTCATATACGCAAGCACTCGTTTTGAACCGCCAGCGCTATTTATCAATGTTTCTATTTCCTCTGCGCTAAATCTACCAGATTCACCTCCATCTTCAGAGTAATCTATGATAGCCAAATCAAATTTTGTATCTCCTATAGCAGCCAGGTCTATATCTTGTAATTGGTAGACAAAATCGTTTATGTCATTCCATGAAAGCGAAGATGAAGACTTTAGGGAATCAATCGCCCAGATTTTGCCACTATCGGAGTTCGAACCGGCTATTACGTTTAAGGTAGTATAGCACAAGGAAACTGACACAGGTAGAATGGTTAGTAATGGAAGGAGTATTATAGAGTAGACCAACCATTTGATGGAATTCAGCATTTTACTCAAAGAAAAAGTGCTTCCAAAGGCAGTCGATAGTAAACGTTTTAAATAAGGTGACATATAATCGTCATTGCGAGCGGAGCGAAGCAATCCTTCCCTGAGATTGCTTCAGGCTTGCGCCTTCGCAATGACAACTTTCTTTTTACGTTAACTATAGTTTTATTCTTCCTTGACAGTATCAGTTGTGGTATCGGGTAATTCCTTCGCAATATAATCGCATTCAGGATATTTACTGCACCCGAAGAAGATACCTCCCTTTTTCGAGCGACGTTGTATCAGGTCTCCGCCACAACCCTCGTTGGGACACTTTACCCCTGTAGGCAGGGATTTGATATTTCTGCATTTTGGATAGGCTGAACAGCCCATAAATCTGCCCTTCTTGCTAAATCGAATGACCATCGGGCTGCCGCATTTTTCACACTTCTCATTGGTAGGTTCGACCTTTGTCGTTTCGCCGGTAAGTGATTTTGTGTTCTTGCAGTTTGGGTATGCAGAACACGCCAGAAATTTTCCATGACGGCTGGCTCTGACCACCATAGCACTGCCACATTTTTCACATTTCTGGTCAGTGGTCTCAGGAGCGGCAGGTTCACCCTTTTCATCCAGCGGGAGCGTGCTTTTACATTTGGGGAATGCTGAGCATCCCAGAAATTTCCCGTGTTTTCCCCATCGTATAACCATTGGTTGTCCACAGACGGTACATACCTTTGTACTTTCTTCAGGGGTTCCTTTTACACTCTTCATCTCTCCCACCGCCCTTTCTAAATCGTTCTTAAACGGCTCATAAAATTCCTTAAGTACGTCAAGCCATACAATTTTCCCATCTTCAATCTTATCAAGTTCATCCTCCATATGTGAAGTAAATTTCACGTCCATTATCTTTGGAAAATGTTCGATGAGTTTTTCTGTAACCAATGTCCCTAATTCCGTTGCAGAAAAGGCACGTTTCTCCTGTTTGACATAACCACGATCTTGTATTGTGGAGATGATCGCAGCATAGGTACTGGGTCTTCCTATGCCCATTTTTTCCAAAGTTTTAACGAGAGAAGCCTCGGTAAAACGGGGAGGCGGTTGGGTAAAGTGCTGGGTGGGTGATAATTCTATTAATTCAAGTTTTTGGTCTTTTTCCAATGTGGGAAGGATTTGTTCGTCCTTTTCCATTTCGTGTCCTGAAACGCGGGTGTGTCCATCAAAGAGCAATTCCCTGCCTCTGGCCTTAAAAATATATCGTCCTGAACTAATTTCAACATCGGTTACGGCGTAAAGTGCGGGTTTCATCTGACTGGCAACAAATCGATTCCATATCAGTTCATACAGTCTATATTGATCTTTTGTTAAAAAGTCCTTTACCGATTCGGGTGTATACTCTACAGAAGTAGGACGGACAGCTTCATGTGCGCCCTGGGTTCCTTTCTTATTAGAAGCATGCACATTAGGTTTTTCAGGAATATAATCTTTGCCGTATTTATCCGTAATAAGCTTCCGACAGGATGTCAACGCCTGTTCAGAAATATGAAAAGAATCCGTTCTCATATAGGTAATAAGCCCCACGGAATCTTCCTTGCCAATCTCAATACCCTCGTATAGCTGCTGTGCAATGAGCATTGTTTTCTTCGCGCTGAACTGTAACCGCGTGGATGCCTGCTGTTGTAAAAGACTCGTAGTAAAAGGAGGAGGAGCATTATTCCGTTTGGTCTGTTTTTTTACGTTAGCAACAATGTACTCAGCCTTTTGAAGTTCATTAATAATGTCCTTCGTTTGTTGTTCATTTTTTACCTCAACGTTTTCATTATCAAGCTTCTGTAAAAGAGCCTTAAAAGTCTTAACGTCCTCGGGTTTCTTTTTATCTCCCAGAGAAATTTTCAATTCAGCCGTAATCTTCCAGTACTCTTGCGGTTTAAATCCCTTGATTTCCTTTTCCCGTTCTACAATAAGTCGAACTGCCACGGATTGAACTCGACCGGCGCTGAGTCCCTTGGCAATCTTCTTCCAGAGCAGGGGACTTATTTGATAACCCACAAGGCGGTCGAGTATCCTGCGCGCTTGCTGGGCATTGACCTTTGGCATATTGATAGGACCGGGGTGTTTGAAGGCTTCTAAAATAGCGTCTTTTGTAATCTCATTGAAGGTGACACGCAGTGCCTTTTTGTCCGGTATTTCAAGTGCCTGGGATAGATGCCAGGCAATTGCCTCTCCCTCTCGATCAAGATCAGAAGCGAGGTAAACAGCATCTACCTTCTTTGAATCAACTATTAATTCAGACACCAGTTTTTTTCGGCTGGGGATTATTTTGTATTCTGGGGTAAAATTATTTTCGATATCAACGGATAATTTTTTTTCAGGCAGGTCACGGACATGCCCCATTGATGAACGAACAAAGAAGGATGAACCGAGATATTTACCGATGGTCTTTGCCTTGGCAGGAGACTCGACGATAACCATATATTTCTTAGTTTTTGGCATATATTTACAACCTCGAAATGTGAGATTTAAGCAGAGGTTGTAATAAGTGTCAAGACATTTTTTGTATTATATAATATAAAAATCCATTTGATAATTATAAAGTTTGTGGCTAGAATGATGTTTTTATTATAAATTTCTCAATGTCACTATTGACAGTATTTGATTAAGAGGGAGATCATGGTTTCTAGTTCTTGGTTCCGAAGGCATCAAAAGACAGTTTATATCGTTATGATCTTTGCAATGTTTGTATGGGGTATCAGTTTTTCCGCTATGGAGATGATTCCCAAAAAACCCATAGGCAAGGTATTTGGCAGAAAAATTACGCAAAATGAATTTGCAGATATGCTCGGGCGATGGCAACGATTGTTCTTTTCTCAAGCAAAAGATTCCATTGTCTCGCTGGTTTGGAAACAACTCCTGTTTGTAGAAGAAGCAAAGAGGATGGGAATAGTTGTAACAGCACAAGAGGTAGAGAGTGCAGTTCAGGGACTGGCCATTCAGATGTTTGGCGGACAGGTGAATATGCCCAGGTCAGGGCTTTTGCAATTCCTCTGTAGTAATTTCAAGCTTAACACGGAGCAGATCGACCGTACAATAAGAGAGGCATTGCTTGTTGAGAAGCTGGATTCCCTGTTACGATCGTCAACAAAAATGACCACAGAAGAAATCTGGCAAAGATACTCTCTCGAAAACGAACAGGTACAGTTCAAGGCACTCACGCTAATGGCAAAGGATTTCCTTGATTCTGCAAACGTAACTGAGGATGAAATTCGTGCATATTATGAAAAGTACAAGAATAATGAATACAATGAGACCGGGGGGAAACCCGGGTACAAGCTTCCTGAAAGCGTCAAGTTAGAATGCCTGATTGCTAAATTTGACGATATGGAAAAACTCGTTTCGGTTAAAGAAGAAGATATGAAAAAGTATTATGAGGACAATAAGGAAACACAATTCAAAATTACCTCTGTAGAGCCGAAACCCGAAGAATCGAAGGAAAATAAGGCTGCAACCAAAGATGCTTCGACAACCGATAAGAAGAATTCAAAAAAAGAAGAAAAAGAGGCCACGAACGACAGCAAAGCTCAGGAAAAGAAATCTTCGCTTACACATAAGCCCTTTGCGGAGGTAAAGGGGGAGATTCAAAAGACCCTTGCAAGACAAAAGGCCATGGAGAAAGCCACTGAAATCATGAATAAACTGGACGAAGAAATATATGAGACTATGGATAAAGCCGAACGTCCGAGTTTTAAAGACCTGGCAACAAAATACAACGTGACCTATGAGATTCCGAAAGGTAAGAAGTCTAAAAATGAATTTCTTACGGAAAATGACCTCATGGAGGTGTTGCCCGGTTCAGACCAAATTGTTCAAGTCGCTTTTGAAAGGGAGAAAAACGAGCCCTCTGTTCCTTTGGATTATGTAGAGGGTAAGGTTGTTTTCCTGGTTGTTGATAAAAGACCATCTGCGCCTGCGCCATTCGAAGAGGTCAGAAATAGCGTAATTAACGACCTCAAGCAGGAAAAGGGATTCCTTAAAGCGAAGGAACTTGCCGAAAAATATGCCGGAACAACCAAGAGTATTCCCTTCGATGATATAGTAAAATCGATTAAAGCAGAATGCCCGCAAAAAGATATTTCGGTTTGCGAAATTGGCTATATTTCTCGTCCTATTAAGCTTTTCAATAAGGAGTCACGATACATTGATGCACTCAAAGAGGATCGGCCCAATGTGGCAAAAAAGGCATTCGAACTGAAGCCAGGTCAGCTTGGGGTAGCCGCAGAGATATCCGGAGAAAAGGCCTGCTATATCATAGCGTTACTGGATAAGAAAACTGCGGACAAATCAGCCTTCGAAAGGGACAAAGAAAACATAACCAAGCGTTATTTATATGAGAAACAAGAGACTTTCATGGCTGATTGGCAGAGCGACATCAGCCGACACATGGAGGTCTACACGAAATTTCAATAAGAAGCTGATAACTCACCACGGAAAGATACGGAATATCACAAAATGCCAGATAATGAACAGGTAGGGGAAAACGTTGGAAACGATTTACGGCATAAAGGAATTGACCAGGAAAATTCACTACCCTGTCGCTACCATCGGAATGTTCGATGGTGTTCACCGTGGACATCAAAAGATCATCGAGTGCATACGGCATAACGCCTTACAGAAAAAGGGTGAGTCGGTAGTGATTACCTTTGACCGTCACCCTAAAAACATTATCGAAAATAGACCCCCTTCCTTCATCACCTCGCTGGAACATCGTTTAAAACTATTTGAACACTTTGGAGTCGATCATACCGTAGTGCTTAGTTTCGACCAGAAACTTGCACAAATGACCGCTGAAGATTTTATCCGGGAGATACTGGTTTCATGGCTGAATGTAAAATGTATTGTACTCGGATTCAATTGTCATTTCGGAAAAGGCCGTGAGGGAAATATAACGCTGGTTCGAAAACTGGCCGATACATACGGTTTTGAGGTATACGAATGTCCGCCGGTGATATATCGAGGTCAGGTAATCAGCAGTACAGCTATTCGTCATGCCATACTAAAGGGGGAACTAGAAATAGCGGAGGGCATGCTTGGCAGGCCTGTTTCTGTCCTGGGCACGGTAGTAAAGAAGTCTGGCAGGGGGAGAACCCTGGGATTTCCCACGGCCAATCTCAATCTGCATCATGAAGTCAGACCGCCAAGAGGTGTTTATGGAACACGTGTCCGCTGGGCAGGACATGAACATCTGGCATTGACCAATATTGGCTCAAGACCCACCTTTGCAAAAGAAGAACTTTCCAGTGAAGACGAAACCCTGGAGATAGAAGTACATATCCTCGATTTTCAAGAATCACTTTACGGATGGGATCTTGAGGTGCAATTCCTCTTTAAGATACGAGACGAAATACCATTTAAAACGGCAGACGAACTCAAGTCGCAGATCGAAAAAGATAAAGAAGTCCTGCTGACAAGGATTACATGATTGATATATACAAAAAACTGCCAAAGACAAATTGCGGTAAATGCGGCGTGCCCACCTGTATGGCCTTTGCAGTCAAGGTGAAAAATGCGCAACGTAAAATAAGCGATTGCCCTTATATGAGCCCGGAAGATATGGAATCGTCTTCCCAGAAACCAAATGTTACTCAGGATGATAACTATGAGCGGGTGAGCAGTAAATTGGAAGTCGATGCGAAACGCACAAATTTCAAAGAGGTGTCTGCTGCCATTGGCGGTCATTTTGAGACAAATAATGGATGTGAAATTATCAGCTTGAAAATGTTAAACAAACCTTACGAAATGAGCAAGGAAGGTTTATTCGAAAATGGAACGTATTGCCGCGATTCATGGTCAAAGATCATTATTTACGATTATATTCGCAGGAAGGGATCCAAACCTTTAACAGGGGAGTGGGTTACCCTGGGATACTTCCCCAATACGGCCTCACATGTCAAGGCATTTCAACGGAGTGCAGAAGAAAAGATTTCAACGGTATTCAACAAGCATATAAATAAGCTGAAGGCGCATAGTAAGGAACTGGGTGGAATAGAAACTTCAGGGAAGATGAAGGCCGATTATCTCGCTCGTTTTGACCTGTTGCCGTGCATCCCCCTGTTTTTATGCTTTTGGGAAGCGGATGAAGAGTTTCCGGCAAGTTGCAAACTGTTTCTGGATAGTAGTGCAGAGGCTTACATAGACATAGAATATCTTGCCTATCTTGTGGAGCGGTTTGTAGAATTGTTTGTAAATTTATAGTATAGGAATTTGCATTTTATTTATGCGTGTTAGCGGGCTATGCATATTATAAGGTTAAATGGTAGAGACAGGTTTCAAACCTGTCTCTACTTATGAAATCATGGCAGGAGGTAACTCCTGTTGGCAACCGAAGTATGCCCAAAGGGCAGAAAGCATATAGGCGGGGGTGAAGCCCCCGTATATGAGAAATACCAAATACATAGCCCCAACGGGGCGGCAGAAATTGAGGAATCGTTATGTCCGGTACGTTTACGTTTTTGGGAACATATTTTGTCTTCAGTACGAAGAATAGGATACCCCTAATATTCAACGATATCAACGACAGATATGACGAGAAATATATATGGAAATAATAATAAATTTCTTTCACCCTTTCGGGGCTAAATTTGTGTTGTTCTTTTACTCAGGGGGCTTCACCCCCTGCTATATGCTGACAGCCCTTCGGGCTTGAAAAAGGTATAATTTAATCGTAATTATTTGTGAACATTTGGTGTTGATTCGTGGCTAATTTTCTAAAAATACAAAGGGAATAGACAATGGCCAGTTGCTGGAAGTGCGGCATGTACCTCGGAGAAAAAGACGAGTGGAAAAAGATGACAACCACCAGGGGAGACATCTGTATTCTCTGTTATAACAAGGCTAAAGAGGTTGATGGACCGCGTATACAAGCTGATATAGATGTCTTTTTGAAGGATAAGGAAGAGCGCTGACAGCATTTCATTGACTCCATAAAAATATTTTGTTATAGGTATTATAGTGTGTTTTTTATCCATCCAATCACACCATTTTCAGAAAAGGAGGAAGACCATGCGAAGATATGTCCTGTCATTTCTTGCTGCATTGATAACAATACCCATTGCTGGTGCAGTTATCGCAGACAATAAGGGTACTCCGCCGACCATTGTTTGGGAGAAAAACCTTGAAGATTCAATAGCTAAGGCAAAACCGCCGGGGAAATCTATTCTGCTGGATTTCTTTGTACCCACCTGAACAGGCTGCAAAACCTTGGGTACCGTGACGTACCCTGATGCTGCAGTAGCCGATTACATGAGCAAGAATTTCATTCCATTACAAATCAACGTACAAACCAATTCAGAAATTGCAAACAAATATCGGGTATTTTGGACGCCTACGATCCTTATTCTCGATTCCAACGGTACGGAATATTATCGCTTTAATGGTTTTCTACCACCCGATGAATTCATTCCGCAATTGGAATTTGGATTAGGTATGATGGCGCTGGAAAAGCAGGATTATAAGACTGCCAGCGCTCAACTGAAGTCGGTAGTTGACAAATACACAAGGAGCGATATTGCACCGCAGGCTCAGTATTGGCTTGGTGTTTCGGAATACAAGGCTGCGCACAACGTGGAGGCATTGTTAAATGCCTGGAGAAAGATCAAGAAGGATTATCCTGACAGCATTTGGGCGAAGAAGGTGTCCTTTGTAAAGTAGTATTATTCCGGCGTATCTTTTCTTTTGTGGAATTTTAAATTAGGCTGCCTTTGGCAGCGACTTTTAAGAGGCCCCTCTATAGTAAAGGCAATAAGTAAGTAGACATAAAAATATAAGGCATGTCATTCCCGCATGTTTTTAGCGGGAATCCAGACTTGTCCTCTGTGCTGGTTCAGGGCTTGTAGCCTGAACCGAAACATTTTGGTTCAATCGAGGACGATTGAACCAGCAAAAGCGGAATGGGACGTTGTATCCTTGTCCTCGTAAAAACGGGGATTGGAGTGACCAATAACTTGGAAAGGCGCGTGTATGAACATAAAAA
>JAUSDH010000302.1 GCA_030650655.1 Candidatus Brocadiaceae bacterium | reverse complement strand
CCGCCCTCTGCCTAACCTTGAAACCAAGTTTGTGGCTGCCAATACACTGATAGGACTGGAGAAAGAGCAAGCCAACCTGTTTACCAATCCAAATATAGAAAAGAAAAAAACCGAACTGAAAAAAGTGCGGCACGATTACTTTGAAGCCCGTACGCCTAAACGTAAAGAAAACTGCCGCATAAAAGACAAGCAAATGCGTGATGAACTGGCTGAACTGCTCATACAGAACCACGATTTCCAACCTGCCACTGCCAAAAAAATAGCCGCCTGGGATCCTTATGACCAAAATGCCAGCAGCCCATTCTTTGACCCTGAGTGGATGTTTGGGATTAAAGGGGGTTTTGATGTGGTGATTGGCAATCCACCGTATGTGCAGATACAGAACTTTTCCGGAATGCAGCAACAGCAGAAGGATTGGGAAAAGCAGAAGTATGAGACGTATGCAAAGACCGGAGATGTGTATTGCTTGTTTTATGAACGGGGATACCGGTTGCTGAAAGATGGCGGCGTGCTGGCGTTTATTACGAGTAATAAATGGATGCGGGCTAATTATGGGAGGGTGATGAGGAATTTCTTCACGGGTAATGGTACTATTTTGCAGTTGATTGACTTTGGTGATTCTCCGATTTTTGAGAATGCAACCACCTATACAAATGTTCTGGTTTGGAAGAAGGACAAACAGGAAGTAAAAACCAGAGTGTGGGATTTAAGTAAGGCATATGCAAGCGATGTGTCTCTTGATGATTTGCTGGTGCAACAAGGGGAATGCGAGCCTTTGTTCAATGAGAATTCGTTTGTGGTTGTCAAGAGTGAGCAAACTGCAATCAAGAAGCGAATTGAAGAAATCGGCGTGCCGCTGAAGGATTGGAATATCTCGATTTATCGAGGAATATTGACCGGATTAAACGAAGCGTTCATTATTGACGGGAAGAAGAAAGATGAGTTGATTGCTAAAGACCCGAAGAGTGCGGAAATTATTAAGCCGATATTGCGGGGTAGGGACATTAAGAGATATAAGGCGGCATTTGCGGATTTGTGGTTGGTGGCTACATTCCCTACTTTAAATTTAAAAATTGAGGACTATCCAGCAATAAAGAAATACCTTCAGGGTTTTGGGAGAAAATTGTATCAAACCGGTGAAGAATTTATAGACGCGAATGGAGAGAAACAAAAGGCAAGGAAAGCAACGTCGAATAAGTGGTTTGAAGTACAGGATACGATTGCCTATTATCCTGAATTTGAGAAGGAAAAAATTCTTTACGCAGAAATCGTTTTTGATTCTGCCTTCCACTACGACACAAATTCATTCTATCCCGAAGCAACAACCTTCATTGTCACTGGCGAACGGCTGAAATATTTAACAGCATTGCTCAACTCAAAGCTCCTTACCTACGCTTTCAGAACATTTTATGCAGGCGGAGATCTTCGCGGGAACACTTTCCGGTATAAGAAGGTTTTTATCGAACTTCTCCCCGTCCCCAAACTTTCTCCCGAATCCCAAACTCCCTTCGAAACCCTCGTCAATTACATCCTATTCTGCAAAGAACGCAATTTGGAGCAGGAGTCCGGGCTTTTCGAACTGGTCATTGACGGCATGGTGTACGAACTCTACTTCCCCGGCGAAATCAAAGCCGCCGACTGTGAGGTGCTGAAGCACATTGCCAAACTGCCGGAATTCAAAGACGACTGGAGCGATGGAAAGAAACTTGCGGTCATCGAGAAAGTATATAAAGAACTCTCAGACTCCAAGCACCCCGTGAGTGTGGCGATGGCAAAAATGCAGGAGATAGCGGAAATAAAACTCATTGAAGGGAAAAGGTAGCAGATGACTCAAACAGAATTTAAAGAGTTTGAACGTTAAACTGATAAAATGGTATACAAGTTTATGGCCTTACCTACGAAGAAGTAAAAATCGTGGATCCTGAATTTGCATTGGGTGAGGCTGAGTTTAAGACATTTGAAGTAAGATAAAAAACTACTAATATTAGATGCTTGTTGACAGAATAATCTATTTTATTATACATTTACAATGTAAATTTTCATGACAGCCGTAGTACAAGAATGCCTATAGTGGGCAGTATAATCTATGTGATGGCGGTGCGAACTAAACAAGGAGGGTCAAAATGAAATATAGAGTAATCATTGAACAAGACGAAGGCGGTGTGTTTGTTGCAGAGGTTCCATCTTTGCCTGGATGCATCTCACAGGGAACTACAAGGGCGGAGGCGCTAAAGAATATTCAGGAAGCCATAGAGGCTTATTTGGAAAGCTTAAAAGCACACGATGAGCCTGTTCCTCCATCAATTAACGAGGAAGTAATCGAGGTGTCAGGGTGAGCGTTCTTCCTCGGATATCAGGACGAGAAGTTGTTTTTGCTTTAACTAAGCTTGGCTATGAAAAGGATCGCCAGAAGGGCAGTCACATAGTTCTCCGACAGGCGGCGTATCCCCATCGCCGTCTCGTGGTTCCAGATCATAAAGAAGTTGCAAAAGGGACTCTTCGTGCAATCATTAAGCAGGCTGGTTTAACTGTTGAAGAGTTCAATGAATTGCTGCGATGAAGGACGCCTAACAAGAGGGAGTCCAATGCCAGGCATTCATATTTCAATTACAGGATGCAGAAGAACCTTGTCCTCATGTAAATGGGGATATGTCAGACCAAAGATAATGAGTAGCGCGAAGAATAGAGAAATTGTAGTATTAAGAAATGGAGACTATTAAATGAAATTGGTAGATATAATCCCTGAAAAAGAGCTTAAAGAAGCTGTGCTGAGTGAGTATGAACGGAGGGTTGTTTTATACAGACTGACTGATGAGCGATTCAAAAAAAAGTACGGAATGAATTTTACAGAATTTGAGAAAAAGAATCTGGTGAAGGAAAAGGGCTTTTCATGGGAAGTTGAAAAAGACGCAATGGAGTGGGAACACGCTGTAGAAGGTATCGTGTCTCTTCAGGAAAAAATAAACAAGATTAAAAAAACAGATGATAATAATTAAAAACATAGTCCATTGAAAGGATATATGGAATTGATAAAGAAGGCGGTATTTATCACGAACACCCATTTGAAAATCCCGCCCTGCACATTCCTGCCGAAGAAATAGAAATTGAGGACTTTGTTGTTAAGAGTCTTGAAATTTTAAAAGGCATGAAACTAATATAATCAAAAGATTATAAATTTAGCAAATTTAAAATCATCTTAATGCATGATTAAGATTGGCACATCAGGTTTTTCCTTTCCGGATTGGGTTGGCAACATTTATCCTGCCGACATGAAAAAGGGAGAGATGCTCCCGTTTTACGAACAGAAGCTTGGCTTTAAGATAACCGAGATTAACTCCACGTATTACACAATACCCTCCCCAAAATCATTCGAAGGCATGATAAAAAAGACATCTCCCGATTTTGAATTTACTGTCAAGGCGCATAAATCAATGACCCATGAAATAAGGGATAAAGAAACAGGAACATTCATTGACAATAAAGACTCTTTTGACCGTTTCTTATATGCCGTTGAACCTTTGAGAAAAGAGGGCAGGTTAACCGCAATTCTCGCTCAATTCCCTTATAGTTTTCATGCAATAAAAGACAACTATAACTATCTTCTGGCATTCAAAGAGAAATTAAAAGATATTCCATTGGTTGTAGAGTTTAGAAATTACTATTGGCACAGCGAAAGAAGTTTAACGTTTCTGAAAGAAAACCATATGGGATACTGTATCGTAGACGAACCCAAACTCAAAGGTCTTATGCCTTATAATCCAAAGGCAACAACCGATCTGGGATACTTCAGGTTTCATGGCAGGAATACGAATTGGTTTAATGCATCGGCAGCAGAAAGGTATGACTATCTTTACACGCCCGAAGAATTGAAGTCTTTTTTACCAGGCATAAAGAATATATCCAGTATTACCGGGAAGACTATAGTCATGTTCAATAATTGCCATGCAGGAAAGTCGGTTAAAAATGCAATTGAGATGTTAAATTTAATTGGGATAGGATGACGATCTGAAAAGCCGAACTCCAACGACCTGCCCGTAATTCTTATCTTAAAGAAAATTTTCTAATAAGGGGGAATGAGATGAAGTTGTTTAAAATTTATTCGATTTTATTCAGTATTGTCCGGTTAGGTTTTTGCGCGTTTTATTCCGTTGCTCTAAAGCTGTCATTCCCGCATGTTTTTAGCGGGAATCCAAGATGAACGAGCCTCTGGATACCCGACAAAAGCATTCGGGTATGACAAAAGCCGGTACGTGCAAATTCTTAACCGGACAATGCTGGATTTTATTCATATTAAGGAGAATAAGCCATGAAGAAAAAATGTGACTTAATAACGATTTTGTCTTTGTTCTCAGTAGTTACATTATTTGTGAACTTGGTATCGGTGCTGCAGTGGTGCAAGGTATGACAGGTCATTCAAGTCTTGGCATGTTGCAAAAATATTCTCATACCGGATTAGACAACAAGAAAAGAGCTATTCAGGCATTAACAGACCATGTGTTGACCACGAGCAAAAAGGCTAATTTAGCAATAGCACAAGAGAAAAGGTACGGTGTAAGTACGGCACGGCAAAGATTGATAAATTATATGATATTACTATTCAAACACTTAGAAAATACTTGTAATTTAAAGGTAATAAATTATAATTGCAAAAATTGAAAGAGCACAGGCCGCCAAGTCACAAAAACACGAATGCTATAAAATCTTTGTTTCTTTGTGGCAAAAAAGATTACTACAATAAACTTTTATCAAATAAATTACGGTAGTCATTTGCGCAACCGGGACGGTTACGCTACCAGTTTGAAATTCTGAAAATATGAATTTATTAAAAAATTCGTTTTTTATTGTTATCTGTTTTATAACACTTTTCACGACTACAATTCTCTTTGCTCAATCACCCGCCTTCCTTCTCCCTCCCGCAGAATTCAAGGCATTTGATACCCCGAACGACGCGGGTGAAACGATTTCCCTGACGTGGTCTGCTTCCCCCAACGACTCGCCTGAGGCCTTCTACGTGGTTTATATTGATAAGGTCAAAAATGGCACTTTTGAAAAGGAAGCGGTTCGTATCAAGTCAAATACCAGCTATCGAACAAGCGCCCCCGAAATCTATGGGTATAAAAAGGGAAATAGCGATTATCACTATGTTCAGATCTTTCCCAAAAAAGTTTTTAATGGTGAAAAAATCGATAAGAAACAAATCTATTATTTCAAACTGGCAATGATATCCGGAGATTCCAAAATTGTCCTTGATACGATAGCTTCTGCCTCAGCACACGGGAATTGGTTACACACAAAAAAGATAAATAATTTTGTGATTATGATAATCATCTCGACCATTATCCTCTATTTTATTGTACATGCACGACGAAACCCTGATATGTTCCTGAGAAAGATTGGCGGGCTCGACGCCGTGGATGAGGCATTGGGTCGCGCCACGGAAATGGGCAAACCCGTACTTTTTGTTCACGGGCTTACCGGTATGGGAAGCATCTCAACCATTGCGGCAATAAGTATCCTGAGCAGGATTGCCCGGAAAATTGCAGATTACGACGCCAATCTGAAGGTTGTCAATAACGACCCCATTGTTATGTCCGTAAGCCAGGAGGTGGTAAAGGAATCTTACCTAGAGGCAGGTCGCCCCGATGCCTATAATCCAGATAACGTTTTTCTGGTAGCCTCTGACCAGTTTCCCTATGTAGCAGCAGTGGGTGGAATCATGACCCGTGAAAAACCGGCTGCTAATTTTTTTATCGGATATTTCTACGCCGAAGCCTTGATCCTGGCTGAAACAGGTGCAACTACAGGTGCCATCCAGATTGCCGGCACGGACGCTTACACCCAGTTGCCCTTCTTTATTACCACCTGCGACTACACCCTAATAGGGGAAGAGCTTTATGCAGCCAGTGCATATTTATCGAGAGAGCCCATGCTTATGGGCACGCTCAGGGCGCAGGATGTGGGAAAGGGCATTCTTATCATTATATTGATATTAGGGACAGTGCTTGCAAGTTTCGGGTTGGTATTTATTACGCATCTATTCGAGGCTTTTTAAAACTAGGATCTACCACGGAAAAACACGGAATATCACAGAAGTAATAATTTGATAAGTAAATTGCTATATGAAGATTTAACTTATAGAATCATAGGCGCAGCACAAGAGGTGTATAAAGAACCAAGTGTGTTATATTTGAGCGCAGATTTAAAGCAGAGTTCCTGGTAAAAAATAAGGATTTTTTGATTATTTAGTCAGCATTGTCCGGTTAGGAATTTGCGTGTACCGGCTTCTGTCATACCCGAATGCTTTTATCGGGTATCCAGAAGCTCGTCCATCCTAGATTCCCGCTAAAAACCTGCGGGAATGACAGCTTTAGAGCAATGGAATAAAAC
>JAUSDH010000290.1 GCA_030650655.1 Candidatus Brocadiaceae bacterium | reverse complement strand
AAAAAGAACAGGAAAAATTATTTGAGCAAAAACAAGAAAAATATATTTCATTCATTATTGACGGCTACGGTGCTACACGAACTGATGGTTACAAAATGTTGCATGGCAAAAAAGCAGGTCGCTTTGTTCATATTGGTCCGTTAAGTTATCCTGTTACCAAATCACTCATTGACGAAATCTTTGAGGAGTGCAAAACCAACCTGATTACTCAGGTTGATGTTTTGGGATTTGAATTTGAAATGAGTTTGACAGGTGATAAGAGTTACATAAAGGAAGAACTGAAAGAAAAAGGAGTTGACATACGCTTGCGTTACATACCGCAAGATATTTTTGATAAAAGGGCAGTGGACAAAAAGCAAGTTAAGTTTTTTGATGTTGCATACTTACAGGCAAAGCCAAATGTAAAGGGCAAGTCAGTAACCGTTCAACTCACTAACTTTGCTACTTACTACACACAAGACGACATTGAAGTATTGGAAGACAAACTGAAAAAAGGAAGCAGCAGCATCGGCATTGAGAACGGACAGATTGTAAAAATCACCAAAGAGAAAAACAACAAAATGACTCGTGAAGTCCTTACCAAACAATGGACAGATTGGATTGACTATTGAGCAATAGATTTCAATTATGAAGATAAACCCGAAGTGATTTTAATTGGCAGCAACGGAAACGCTAAACAAGTAAAGACAGGCAACTTTATTTTTGAAAATGAATGGCAAAGTTTCCGCACCCGCAAAAGCCCCGACCTTGAACTCAGCAGCACCAAACACGAATACAAAGACAAAGGCAAATACAAAATAATGGTAAAGGTGGTAGACATACTCGGCATTGATACCAGTCAGGTAGTGGAGGTAGAAATAAAATAGAAGCAACACTATGAGTGAATACAAAACTTACGCAGACATTCCTTACAAGTATGCCAAGCAATTGACGGACTGGAAAATTTTAGCGGGGATTCCGGGGACGCCATACTTAATTATCGACTCAGTGTTGAAAAACGGTTAAGATTCCCCTCTGGCTAGGATCGCTCGTGTGGTAGTCCCAGGAGCGTGCTATGTCGGCAGAAGCCCGGCCCGAAGGGACCACAAAAGAAAAGTAAAGATTCCTAAAATTAAGTACGGTGTCCCCAGAATTACTGAAAATATGGAATTGATGTGAAAAATTAAATCATTACCTTTTTGGGCCGTTTCAAGATAACCCCAACAGAACCGTAGCGCTGACCAGCAATATTCTCTAATGTCGCATGCTCGATATCCTCTAATTGTCCCAATTTGCTTGTCCAGTTTCCAGAGCTTAATTGCCTTGCTGCATGGGTAGGCTTTCCACGAGAGTCGACATATATAGCTATTTTTTCACCCCTTTCTTCATACAAGAAGTTATTGCAAAGAGTATAACCAATTGTTTCAAACGCTTTTTTATATGCTTCTAATGTATATAGTCTTGGTGTATTAGAAGGCCAGTAATATAAATTTAAAGGATCAGGCTCCCACCAAACTTCTGCTTCGCTAGCAGCCCAAGCTATACAATTATACTCTGGAGTTGCCGGACTTGTTATGGAATAACCACTGATTCGTAAATCTGGAAATGCTTTTTCAATTTCTTCTATGCTCATATTAGAGATAGCCGTGCTCTCTTCCCCAGCGAAGCCATGCTTGAGTCATTTCCCTCATCCGTCCTCTTTGTTTAGACAATACGGGATCTTCGTCTGTAATAGATTTTAATGCCCAGAACCAGTGGCCTGGATTTTTCTTCATTTCAAGTAAAATTAAGCGAATTGCAGTATGCCCCATGCCAATAATTTGCTGGTAAGCCGGGTGCATGGCAATTTCAGTAGCAGACGACAACATGGCGGTATCTGCTTCCCATTGGGTTTTGAGCGTAAGAAATCTTGTTTCAGGATTGGCTAGTTGTGTTGAAATTGGTGCTAAATAATGTTCAATTATGCGCTCATACGCTTCACGCATCTTTTCAGATTCACTGCATACAGCAGCAACTGTCTCAATATTACTATAACAATATGGAGGATAACTTGTGCATATCATTTGAAGAATTCCTTTGTTTTCTCAGTTATACTATTAAAAAAAATCTCATTCTTAAAAATATGGAGTTTTTCAAATTCGTTCCACATTTCTGCTTTGTTGCCTATATAAGTGGTATTCTGAAAGACATCTATATCAAAAATTAGTGGCAATCTCTGGTTTTCAGTAGGATTTTCCATAGTTTGGGTAATTATAGCAATTGCCTGTATCTCAGGGTTCGGTATGACAAGTCGCATAAAAAAATGGTTTAAAGCTTGTGGAAGTTTTGGCGCAATTTCAGGAACAGTTAAAATATACTCTTTAAAATCTTTCATAGGCAAAGGAATTTCGATCCGATTTATATATCGTAATGCAATACGTGTAATTTTGACAGGGTTAGTTATTTGAAAATAAATATTCCAAAGTTCGCGAGCCTCTTCGCGAAATACTTCCCATTTATTGTAAGGTTTCAATTTATGAAAAGTGAAACCATCCAACCGCGCTTGAACTATTTTTTTCTCATGAGGCGATTGGAAAAGGTACCCGTCAATTCCTCCAGAAGTTGGAAGTGCGGCAGATGTACCTTCTGACGATACCTTAATACCCGCTTGAAACGATATCCGTGGTTGTTTTTCAGGAAAACGTGTCCTTACGCTGTCATAAAACAAGTCTATCTTTGCAAGAGTGATCTCTTCAGGGAACTCTACTCGAATATCCAGGAGAGCTTCAGTAATTGGCGCATTTGGAAAAACAGTATATTCGCTCACCATCTGTCCTCTAAATACTGCTTAGTTTTATATCCCGGAGAAGGTTTATATAATATGCTGATTTAAACTGTATGAACACAAATAAACATGGTCTAAAATTCTTACTAAGCGCATGAATTATAATAAATGGGCGCAGAATTTAGCAAGTTTATTCCTATTACCATGTTTATAGTTAATCTTGGATTCGAATATAGAATTTAAACCAAGCAGTTTTTATGCTGGATGAAGTAATATTAACCAAACAACTTAACGTGACGACTCTGACAACTAAAGCAGTCAGCTTCTCGGGGGATTCCGGGGACACCATGCTTAATTATTGACTCAGTGTTGAAAAACGGTTAAGATTCCCCTCTGGCTAGGATCGTTCGTATGGTAGTCCCAGGAGCGTGCTATGTCGCCAGAAGCCTGGCCCAAAGGGGCCACAAAAGAAAAGGGAAATATGGAACTCACATTTGAATGGGATGAGGTCAAAGCAAAAGCTAATTTTAAAAAGCATATAGTGAGTTTCGAGGAAGGTAAAACGATTTTCAATGACCCCTTTCTATTTACATTTCCTGATAATGAGCATTCCATAAACGAGGAGCGTTATATAAACATCGGCATTTCTGCAAAAGGACGTGTTTTGGTTTTGATTCATACTGAACGAAAGGGTAAAATACGAATCATCAGTTGCAGGAAAGCAACAGCAAGCGAAAGGAGATTTTATGAAGAAGGTAGTTTGTAAAGACACGTTAAAAAAAGACGACATGCAAGTGGAATACGATTTTTCCAATATGAGAGGAGCAGTGCGGGGAAAATATTACAAAGCGTATCGCGCAGGACATAAAGTGGAAATTCACCAAACTGACGGCGCTGTTTCAGTCCAATACTTTAAGCTTGAGGAAGGAGCGGTTATGTTAGAGCCTGATGTTAAAAAATACTTTCCAAATTCGGAATCGGTCAACAAAGCACTCAGGTCTCTTATTGAGATTATTCCATCAAAGAGGCGAATAGTTACGCATCCTAAATGATAATAACCCCTAACAAATCACACCAGCGGACGACTGGGAAAACGTGGGGACACTTCCCATATTTCTACTTCTTTCCCTTTGGCCGTCCTGCTTTTTTAGGTAAAATTTCCCGATGAAGCATCTTCTCCAGTCTTTTTATAAACTGTTCTGCCCCTAAAGGTCTGCCTGTTGACGTCACCTTCCTGATAAGTGATTCTCTCTCCCTATCCTCTTCCCCTAAAAAGTCTCTATAGGTTTCTAATTTCTTTTCTTCTGACAAAGAATATTCACCACGGATACTCCTAGCATTACACACAGTTAGGTTTAGAATTCAGAAGAAACAACGGTATGTGATTCTATATTCCGACACCTGCACTCCGATCGTTAACCTATTATTCTTTTCGGTGACATTCCGTGTCTTTCCGTGGTAAACTGTTGTGGTAAAGACGCAGTGGTGTTATTTTGGCAAGAAATAAGGACAGCAGTAGAGATCATATCTATATTTGTATCTCCTCCATCATTTCTGGTGCATAAGCATCCAGGTGCAATTGTTCTTGAATAGTCTTCGCAAAGCCAAGGGCAGTTTCTTCTTCACCGTGCATTACAAAAACACGCCGGGGCTTTTTTTTGAATTTACTGAGCCAGTCCAACAGCTCATCACGGTCGGCATGGGCTGAAAGACCGCCGATAGTGTAAATCCTGGCATTCACGGCAATCTCTTCCCCAAATATCTTTACCTTTTTAGCCCCTTCAATGATACGACGTCCTAAAGTGCCTTGTGCCTGGAATCCAACAAAGATGACACTGCATTCCGAACGCCAGAGGTTATGCTTTAAATGATGCCGAATGCGACCCGCTTCGCACATCCCGCTTGAAGATATGATAATAGCAGAACTCTTAATCCTGTTGATTGCCATTGAATCTTCAACCGATTCCGTAAACTTTAAGGTAAGCGTGCCCCTGGGGAATTGTCCGGTTTGCATAAGTTCCTGGGTTTCTTTATCAAGGCATTCCGGATGTTTTAATGTAATGCGGGTAGCCTGCGTGGCCATAGGGCTATCCACAAAGACCTGAAGATGGTCTAATTTCCCCTCCCTGGATAATTGATTCAAAATATAAAGAATATCCTGCGTCCGTCCCACAGCAAAGGCAGGAATAATCACATTGCCGCCACTCTTTAGAGACTCTGCTATGGCATGGGCAAATTCATCGATGGTTTCTGTAATTCCCTTGTGTTTCCGGTTGCCGTATGTTGATTCAACAAATACAAAATCCCCTTCATCAATGGGTGTCGAGTCTTTAATCAAGGGTAAATTCTTCTGGCCGAGATCGCCGGAGAAGACCAGCTTCTTTTCGTGCGTATCGTCCTTTACCCATAACTCAACAATGGAAGAACCCAGGATGTGCCCTGCATCCTGAAATCTTACCCTGCTCCCATTCCCCAAATCTATGATTTTGTTATAAACAACCCCTTGAAAGTAAGACAGGCTGTCCGCAGCCTCCTGAATGGTGTACAACGGTTTCAGGGGTGGCATTCCAGCCCTTAATCGCCTTTTATTCTCCCATTCCGCATCCCGTTCATGTATATGGGCAGAATCCAGCAACACAACACCGCTCAGGTCCACAGTGGCGCTTGTAGCAAGTATCTTACCTTTAAAACCGTCTTTCACGAGTTTTGGAATGAGCCCTGAATGGTCAAGATGGGCATGGGTTAATAAGAGATATTGAATTTTTGATGCATGGAATGGAAATGGTTTAAAATTCCTTTTTTCGTTGTCTTTCGTTCCCTGGAAGGCACCACAATCGACAAGGATATTTGCCACTTTTGTCTGGATATGATAACAGGAACCCGTAACGGTTCTTGCTGCACCAATACATGTAATGTTCATTTTTTCAAAAACCAAATTGTTAATATCTCTTATAATTTCCAAAAATATTAATGGCTTGAGATTATTTTACACGCATATCGTTTTTATGCAAAACTAAAACATTATTTCTCACTCTCAGCTGGGTTTTCTTTCTTGACTCTTATGCTCATTTTCATATAATAAATTTTCTTTGTATCCGTTTAGTTTGTAATAAGGAATAATACGATTATGAAAAAGAACTATCTATTCACACCAGGCCCAACTATGGTACCGCCCGAGGTCACACTGGCCGAGGCGCAGCCAATGATACACCACAGGACGCCGCAGTTTTCTCAAATCTTTTATGAAATGAGCGAGGGCTTAAAATATCTGTTTCAGACAAAGACAGGAGAGGTCTTTACCCTGATGTCCTCCGGAACGGGGGCTATGGAGGCATGTGTTGCAAATGTCCTGTCAAAGGGTAATAAGGCACTCGTGGTCATTAGCGGAAAATTTGGCGAACGCTGGGCAGAGTTATGTAAGTGCTTTGGTATCGAAACCATCACCATCGATGTTGAGAATGGCAAGGCGGTAAAGCCAGCAGACATCGAGGCTGCGCTCAAAAAGACACCAGGAATTAATGTGGTATTTACGACTCAATGTGAAACCTCTACAGGTGTGGTACACGACATAAAGACCATTTCCCCCATTGTAAAGAAACACGGCGCATTACTCGTAGTTGATGCCATTACGGGAATCGGCGTCCATCCATTATTGATGGACGAATGGAATATCGACGTCGCTATCACCGGATCCCAGAAGGGGTGCATGATGCCGCCAGGCCTGGCCTTTGTTTGTGTGAACAGCAGCGCATGGAGTGTCATTGAAAAGACTGATTTACCCAGATATTATTGGGATTTCAGAAAGATGCGCAAGGAATTAAAGGACAAAACGACTCCGTTTACCCCTGCCGTCTCACTGGTTATGGCGATGAAGACCGCCCTGGACATGATCAAAAAGGAAGGGATTGAGAACGTGTGGAAGAGACACGCCCGCCTTGCCCATGCAACGAGGGAAAGCGCAAAGGCGCTGGGATTGGAACTCTTTGCAGGTGAACATTCAAGCAACGTATTGACCGCAATCAAGTCACCCCAAGGGGTGGATGTAGATAAGATTATCAAAAAGCTGCGCGATGAAACAGGGGTAACCTTTACAGGCGGCCAGGATGAATTAAAAGGAAAGATCATCAGGATCGGTCACATGGGTTACGTGAACGACTTCGATATCATCGTCGCCATCGCCGCCCTTGAAAAGGGACTTCATGATGCTGGATATCCTGTAGAATTAGGCAAAGGCCTTTCTACAGCACAATCGTTGCTGGTTGGTAAAAAATAGCAGCGACAAATATAATATCCACAGAAAAACAAACCAATAAGAACGCTTCAGCTAAGATATGCCTTTCCCCATATCCCCGGAGAAGGCAACCAATCATGGTATTGTGCGGAGGAAGAACCCTGCACTATGCTCTGTCTACATCGGATGTTCCCCTCAAGCGAAAAGGCAAAAAGAGCTGCAATGCCTTAATATTACCGGGCTTTTCGTCGTTCGGGAAGTTTTTTTCTTGTGACCACACGTATATCTCTCTTTAGCAACGCCTCAGGCAGCTTTATTCTTAATGCCTCGAACAATCTACGAGATTGTTCTCGTGGTTGTGGAATCTTCAGGCACCGCGTGTCTTGACCCTTGACCTTCACTTCCATCGAACAAACGGTTGCCAATTGTTCGAGTC
>JAUSDH010000039.1 GCA_030650655.1 Candidatus Brocadiaceae bacterium | reverse complement strand
TTGAGGCAGGGATCAGGGGGGGACGCAGTGTATAAAAACAGATTGATTGTGTTTACGTTTTTGATTGCAGGTATTTTCATTTTCAATACGCTGGTTTTATCCAGTGAGATTTCTAAGACGAAAAACCTCGGTGACATTCTTTCCGAGATGGGAAAGGCCAATACGGCATTTAAGACCCTCAAAGCAAGTATTGTCTATACGCGTACGATTACCTTGCTTGAATCCACAGAAATTTCTGAAGGTGAGTTGAGTTACAAAAAGCCAAAGAGGATGTACCTGAAATTTTACCAGCCGCGCAATGAGGTGAATGTCGTAGATGGAAAGTATGTATGGGTGTATCATCCGTCAGAGAAACAGGTCGAGAAATATGAGATGATCGACAGCAGGCAATCCTCGCAGGGTGTAAGTTTTTTTGAGTTTGGGTATGGTGAATCTGTGGAAGCAGCAAAAAAGGATTATACGATTACCCTGCTGGATACAAAGGAAGACGGCAAAAAACGGTTTTATATACTGGATTTACAGCCGAAAGACCCGAAGGCGCAGTATTCAGACATCCGGTTATGGGTAGAGGAGGGGGTCTGGCTGCCGGGCAGGATAGAACTTTATGAAAGTCAGGGCGAGGTAGTTAATGTAATTGAGCTGAAAAATATAAAACTTAACAAGGGTATGTCCGACAAGCTCTTCATATTTGATGTGCCGCGAGGAGTAGAGGTTGTTGAGTTATTTAAGTAGTGTTTGAACGAAAACTAACAAAAAACTGTCATTTCGAGCGTAGCGGGAAATCTTTTGGCCGTTAAAATTACATAATAGTTCACCGCAGGGCGCGGAGAGCACGGAGGAAAACACTTACAAATGAATATACTATTGATATACCCTGAGTTTCCAGATACATTTTGGAGTTTTAAACATGCCCTTAAATTCGTACACAAAAAGGCCGCCTTTCCACCGCTAGGACTGCTGACAGTTGCCGCAATGCTGCCGTCAGAGTGGACAAAGCGCTTAGTAGACGTCAATGCGACAAGTCTCATGGATGAAGATCTGGCATGGGCGGATTATGCGTTTATCAGCAGCATGGTTGTACAAAGAACGTCGGCTCGGCATATTATAAAGCGTTGCAAGGAACTCAGCGTCAAAGTGGTTGCCGGAGGGCCTTTATTCACGAGCGAGTATGAACAATTTGAGAATGTAGACCATTTCGTTCTCAATGAAGCGGAGCTAACCCTACCACCCTTTTTAGAAGACCTGAAGAATAATTGTGCCAGGCGTGTATACAGCACATCTCATTTTGCTGACATTCGAAAAACTCCAGCGCCTCTTTGGGAGTTAGCCGATCTGAGACATTACGCCTCGATGAGCATACAGTACTCCCGTGGTTGTCCATTCAACTGCGAGTTCTGCAATGTGACGTCATTATTTGGACGAAGTCCACGTACCAAAACTGCCGAACAAATTGTTACCGAGCTGGACAGTTTCTATAGTATGGGGTGGCGTGGCTCCGTATTCTTCGTAGATGATAATCTCATCGGGAACAAAAAAAGCCTCAAGAACGAATTGCTGCCCGCTTTAATCAAATGGCAAAAAGAACATGTACCGATCCCGTTTAACACCGAAGTCTCCATCAATGTGGCCGACGATGAATCCCTGATGCACATGATGTCCGAAGCAGGCTTTAACACAGTTTTTGTGGGGATCGAGACTCCTGATACGGAGGGCCTGGCAGAATGTAACAAAAAACAGAACAAAAACCGCAACTTAGTTGAAGACGTGCGGCGTATTCAGCGTGCAGGACTGCAAGTACAAGCAGGCTTTATCGTAGGCTTTGACACTGATACGAAATCTATCTTTCAACGGCAAATTGATTTTATACAGAAAAGCGGGATTGTGTCGGCGATGGTTGGCATGCTCCAGGCCCCGGCGGGGACACGGCTTTACGAACGTCTAAAGCAAGAGGGACGTTTGCTTGGACAGATGTCGGGGGACAATTTAGACGGCACAACGAACATTATCCCTAAAATGGACATCGATACATTCCGGGAAGGATATAAAAAAATATTGAGACACATTTATTCCCCCGAAAACTATTATCAGCGCATAAAGACCTTCTTCCGGGAATATAAAGCGCCAAAGATTAATGCTCAATTTACATTCAATGATATACTGGCGTTATTTCGTGCCATATACCACCTCGGTATCCTTGGCAAGGAACGCGTCCAGTTTTGGAAACTCTTGTTATGGACGTCCTTTCATCGTCGCGAATTATTACCACTGTCCGTTACCCTTGCAGTTTACGGCTACCATTTCCGCAAGGTTAGTAAATTACACGTCCTTTAATTTTACAAAAGGAGTACAATCCATGAAGAAACTGATTGTGCTGATGGTTTTGAGTTTGTTTGTATGTGGTGTTACAAAGGCAACGACTGCAGGCGATATTTTTGGGTACGTGCACGACACTCATGGTAAAGGTTTGCCTGGGGTTGAGATATCAAGTAAAGACGATTATAAAGTTTGTAGTGAAAAAACAACTGGTAGTGGCAGTTATTACCTTTCTTTAAGTGTCGGAAGTTATACAATCAAATATGAAAAAGAAGGTTATCAAACTCAAAATAGTGATATAAATTTGCTAAAGAATGAAAGAAAATCTATAGAGATTGTTGTAATGGTTGCAAACCCAATTCCGGTTAATTAATTTCAAAACAAAGAAAGGAGTCTTATGGAGCAGTTTATTAGCAGAACGGAGAAGATAAAGGATGGTAGTATTATTCTAGAAGAAGGTAGTTGGGCCTATTACGCTTACATTTTACAATCCGGCAGGGTCAAGGTCTGGAAAACCATCAATAACAAACAGGTGCTTGTTGGCACATTAAAGGAAGGGGATATTTTTGGAGAAATGAGTTTCTTTGGTATGGCGAAAAGAACCGCCTCTGTGACAGCAGATGGCGATGTAATAGTAGGAATGATCACCAAAGACACCTTTATGGAAGCCGTTAATAAACTCCCTAAAGAAGCACATGTCAAACTCGACAAAATGACTCAAGACCTCTTATACCTTAACGATGCCTACAGCCGTTTGACGAATTGTTTGCATGAGATATTGAATATTAAAGGGCAGATGATCGATCCCAAGCTTTTCGAGAAAGAGGTTGAAAACATGCCGGATCTCTTGCGCGAGGTAGTGGGCCTGATGAGTAAACGTTTTGTTTCAGCTATAGACGGAAGTATAAAACTTATGGCGCAACTGGAAGAAGCCGCCAGGACTATCGACTCAGTATCTACGACACTGATTCGAAATATAGAAACAGGAAAAGAGCATGGAAAACAGTGCTGTTAAATTTCCAACTGAAAAGACGAAGCGGATTGTTATGTTCTGTGATCTTAGGAATTCAACAGATATATTGATGGATTTTGAACAAGGTATATACTGTGACATTGAAAATTCAGGAGTAAAAACCTTTACCTATGCAGAATTTATTATGGACGTCCATGAAACGTCCTATAAAGAACTCTATTTAGGGCATGAAAACACCTATGCGGAAATATATGGTGATGGTATGATGGGAATATTCCCGGAAGATAATGCAAAATACATTTTAGAAAATGTTTATAGGCTGACAAAACGTATGCGCGTTTATAATGATTCTCCAAGCATGGGTGTCTTTAAACCCAGAATCGATATTGGCTTTGGGATTACGGTAGGAGCGGTTTCGTTTGTTTATTATCCACTGGACAAACGCCATCATCCGGTAGGGCGATGTGTTCATGAGGCCGCCAGAATTGAAGGACTATCGAGATTGTATGATGCCAGGGTTTTGATTTCTGACCGTTTTTTTAAATTTGCTGAAGGTTACATTTGTACCGACCAAAGATTCTCTTATCGTTTCATTGACCGTATTATATTAAAGGGCTTCAGGGAACCCATTACCCTGTTTGAACTTCTTATAGACAATGACCCCAGATTTGAGATTAAAAAAAACTCCATGAAAGAATATTCGGAGGCATATTCGAGGTATTGCAGAAGAGAATGGGAAACGGCAAAGGAACTCTTTCAGAAAATCCACCAGGAATATGGATTAGGTATAGGATCGGTTATGGCAAAAAGATGTGATATCCTTTCAAAGAGCCCCTCCAATCAGGCTTGGAATGGAATATGGAATATGAAAGATAAATAAGAACTAATGGGGGTTATGACTTTCATCGTACTATTGAGCCGGTTCTTTTTTATCATGAAACAGGACACGATTTGTATCGGTAATAAATGTGGGTTCTCTTGCGTTGTCTCTTGAGGTAAGGTGGTAAAGGGCTCCGTCAAATTCTATCCTTAAAGGTCTTGCCATAGAGCATAATCTACCTCTTGCGCAACCTTAAATCAATTTAAAGACCTGGCCTCAATAGTTCTGTATTGCAGCATGTTTATGAGAGTCCGCAACACTTTTTGTATTTTTTCCCACTTCCACAGGAACATGGGGCATTCCTATTTGGCTTATGTATAGTGTGTATCGTTTTGTCTTCGATGAATTCATTCGTATTAATAAACGGCTTTAATTCTTCTGGTAATTTATTGAATACTTCATGCGCAAGCGCTTCAAATCTATCTCTCCCAACTTTCTTGCAAACATCAAAAATATAATCACTCGTTACTTGTTCTTTTATCCCCATCTG
Source organism: Candidatus Brocadiaceae bacterium (assembly GCA_030650655.1). GTDB lineage: Bacteria > Planctomycetota > Brocadiia > Brocadiales > Brocadiaceae > Wunengus. The sequence goes on along the minus strand of JAUSDH010000039.1, from coordinate 3,153 downwards.
GTTTTTCAAGGCCTTTGACTTGAAAAGATTAAAAAGTGCCCGATTGTAATCTTTTTGATCAAGATATGCCGTACCGATATTATGAAGAGATGTGGCAATCCCTCCCTTGGCACCTATCTCTTCTCGAATCTTAAGGCTTTCCTGGTGCTTTCTAATGCCTTACTCAAATTACCCTCTATTTCTAAAACCAACCCAATATTATTTATGCCCCTGGCTATCCCTATTTGGTAATCTATTTTTTTACATCGTTCACAACCCCCTTCAAAATATTTTAAAGATTCTTTTACCTCTCCCTTTCTATAGAGTATTTCTCCATATTTTATATAAGCCATGGCGCTGATTTTTTCATCAACACCGGGAAAGGTATACGCTCTCTCAAAATACTTCAGTGCATTATTCCATTCCCCTTTTATCTGGGCAATATCGCCTGTTCTATCCCCTTTTCTCTGGCCTTATCCATCATCTCCTTGAGAGAATTTGTATAACCAGAAAGAATAAACTCTTCCCCTTTCTCTGAAATCATCTCTACCCATTCTTTCAATAGATCACTATTTAAGAGGTGATAAAAAATCTCTTCCTCTAATAATGGGTCAAGCTTCTCTTTTCTCCTAGTTTTTAAATACGCGGAGGCCTTCATGTGGAGCCCCTTTTTGTCTTCTAATCGGTGATAACAGAATTCCCTCACTAATGGATGGCTTCCATAAAGATCTCCATAATGGTTAATCATTTGTTTATCCATTAGTTTATGTAAAATGTTTATTTTGTTAGGGTCATCTGAGATGTAGTCATATGCCGCCTTTTCTACCTTGGCCCTGAAAATGGAAAAATTTAATAAGAGTTCTCTTTCTTCTTTTGTGCTTTTAGGGTGGTTAAATATTTCATCAAGTAGTCTGTGGCTTAATTCCTCACTCCTGTCTTTGAACTCAATAAATTTCCTCACAATTTCATGAGGAGTTTCACCGTAATGAATGAGTTGAATCGCTAAATCTATGGACAGGGGATGCCCACCAACCGCTTCACAGACATTTTCCAGTTTTACATCATCAATTACCACGTCTGGATAATAGACATTTATGACCTTTTTTGCATATTCAATCGAATCATTTTTAAGCCCTTCTAATGATACAGGAACAACATGTACCATTCCCAAAGATGGATGTTCACGAGCTATTAATACAAATTTTGCATTCCTTAATCGCCTTTCCGAAAATCTAAAATAGTTTTTAAAGGAATCATCCATCACATCCTGAAAGTTATCCAAAAAGATGACCAGCTTATCCCTTTCACTAAGGTCTGCGAATCCACTGTATTTTGACAGCTCTGTTTTTGATTCTCCTTTAAGAAGATCTGAATAACCACAGGAATCGATGAGTGAATCCAGTTTTGAATCCGGAGAACAGTCGAACCAGATAACATTGTTTTGTTGTAAATACAATTCGATACATTGTGCGGCGAATTCGGTTTTTCCAATACCCCCAAGCCCTTCGATCGAGATCAAATTGGAACGTCCGAAAGCCTCTTTAAACCTGCAGAGTTCGTCTTTCCTGCCGGTAAATATCCTGGTAGGCCTTGGAATATTTCGATGAATAATATCTTTCTTCTCGGCAATAGGAGAAATTATAGATGTATCCTTATTTAATATTTTCTTTAATTCTTTCAGAGCCTCGTCTGGCAATCTTCTTTTTGTATTATCTACCCGCGTTTGTATATTTATTATATCATCAAGATGTAATAGACTAGATGTTGCAATGTTAAACACAGGATTTGCCTTATCTATTTGTGTTTTGAGCTTTGTTTTAATAAGTTCAATAAATAATTCTTTGTATTCGTCAGCATTGGAAGGAAATGTAAGGGTTAAATGGACTATTCCCTTCGTGATTTTTACACCATCTACATAATGGTGTTTATACCAGTGAATAGCCGAATAGTTTGAAAGATTGAATTTTGCCGTTTCGATAAATCTCGCCCTTTTATTTTGTAAATCAAGCTCATCGGCAATCATCAAAAGTGCAGTAAGAAGTTCACCCCTTACAGGTCTGTTTAAGGGGGTAGCTGGATTTTCTTGAAAATATTTTATTATTTCCTCAAAAAAATCCGCTGCATGTCCCTTAGAAACCTCGGCGATTACACGAAGATAATCATCTTCGATTACAGGGAGGTAAAAATCATCTCTATCCAGTGGTCTTTTAAGCCTTTTCAAGATGATATCGTGACTTTCTTCAGCATGTCTTTTTCTTATAAGTTCATACTCATCTGATGTCAGTTTGTCTACGGGAATATCATCAACCTTTAAATATTGCATCCCTATATCATGCAGATAGGCTGAGGCGAGGAGGATAAATATTTCGTGTTCGTTTAGACATTGGGGTGTATTTTCAATCGGAGACAGGATTTGCTCTAAAAGATGGATTATCTCTTTAGAATGGGAAACGTCATGATTGGTAAACCATGGAAGGAGAATGTTACTCCATATTTTGTTACAGGATTCTTTGATTTCTTCTAAATGTTTTGGGAGATTAGGATATGATTTTAACTTTTCTTCTAAATCCATGGTGAAACGCTCCAATTAAGTTAAAGTATGTGAAGGGGGGGGAACTCGCCTTAATATTAACCAATTAAGAAAGTATTTTCAATTACTATTGCATTAAATCCATGAGTAATCAAAAAGTCATATCAAAAAGCCCAGGGAATGCCTAATTAAGTATTTGACTAATACTTCTAAACGTTTTAGGCGTGTTCTATTCTGTTTTGATGTTTTCTCATATCCTTTGTTTTGTTCAGGATTTTTAAGGCATTCAAGGGAATTTATTTCTTGTTTGTTCTTACCAGTTTTGATATGTTTCTGCTATTAGGTACGACATAAGTACGACATGAACATGGGGGGGTAGGGGTATATTTCTGAGAACACAATATGTATATATATCCCCAATTGCTGTAAAATTTTTAAAAGGACTCTACGGTGAGTCTGCAAAGGTTGAGGCTGGCAAGGCTGAGATGAGGTTAGAATTGTGTTATTATTTCTGGTAGTATACGGGCAAGATTAAACTGTAATGGTCATGTCATTATGGAGATTGATATTATGGGTGCAGATATGCGCTCATACATAAAGGCTGACTATGGAAGACATGACCTTCTGTAGTTAGCCTTTTTTGT
>JAUSDH010000282.1 GCA_030650655.1 Candidatus Brocadiaceae bacterium | reverse complement strand
TATTTTTATTAAGATAATAATACACCTTGGACTGCATACCATACCTTATCAGCAATCATTTGTTCAGACATCAATGCACCATCTTTTGTACAATCGATGATTATCCACTCCTTTTCCCCCTGAGCAATTTCCAGAAAAGTCTGTTGTGCATGTCGCATATGGTTTATATCCTCTTCGTGAATGTCCTTCTTCTCGCCTGCCAGGTAGGCACGCGGTTCTTTCTTTTCGACAAGTTGGTAAGCAATCTCTACCGGCACATATAACAAGATATTTACATCAGACCTCGGAACAGCAAAGACCTGATGTTCCAACCTGTCCAACCACTGAAAAAACTTTTCTCTGTCAGTGGAATGAGTAATTTTCCCACCCTGGTGCGCCATATTATCACACACATAGCGATTCGACACAACAATTTTACCTTCCCTGAGCCAGACGTTTATCTGTTCTTTGCACTCCCAGCGGTCGCCTGCATAGAGGAGTGCCGCCAGATAGGGACTCACTGAGTCCGCGCTACCAAATTCACCCCGAAGATATTTTATCACCATATCAGCAAAGAACGTCTTGCCATATTGAGGAAAATCAGTAGTAACTACAGGATATCCCTCTTTCAGCAGTCGCTCACAGAGCAGCTTCGTTTGTATCGTCTTCCCGCTGCCATCAACACCGGTAATGACTATTAACTTTCCACGCATTTAATATTCTCAATTAGATAAAAATTATTGATTTCGTTGATCCCCATTTGCATAGGGACAAGTATTTTTTTCATTACGAACCTTGTCCCCATGCAAATGGGGAGAAGAATATTAGCAGTTTTACAAACATTGTTCAACATTATATTCATCTCCCTTTAAATGTAAAACGGAATTTTTAGGGAAGCGAAGAAAACATTTGGTGATTATCTTTTGTATTGACCCTGAAAGTAAAACTTGTTATAATTTTTTATCCAATTTCATAACTACATCTATGTCCTTGCCAGACGTTTACCTTTTTTCCATTACTAAATATTAATATGAGGTACATCTTCAACTTTAAATAATCCTGTGAAACTTTTGGATGTTGGTCAAATATTCAGTTGATATATTTGCAGGTTGTAAATAATACATATGCAAAAAAGCATGAAAGTAACTTTTTATAAAATATTAATTGTATCGGTAACCCTAACGAGCATGTTAGGATGTACGGCACTCCCGAGAAAGGTCGTTGTAGAAAAGGTAGAACCAAAGACAGACCTTGAACTACGTCGCAAATTGGAAGAATGGACAGAACAGTTGCATTCTAACGATCCTACCATACGAAGCTCTGCGGCTGTTTCTCTGTTGGGATTAAACCTCCTTGATGCACAGGAACCGCTCGTAAAAATATTAAAAGATCGTAAAGAAAATGAAGAAGTACAGGTCTCCATTATTAAAGCATTCGGATTTACCAGGGATGATCGTGCAACTGACAGTATGATTGAACTGCTTGATAGTGAATCGATTCCTTTACAGACTGCGGCAGCGGAAACACTTGGCCTGTTAAAAACAAGAACTTCGATACGAAAGATGTCGGAAGCAATGCTGGACCCTCAACGATCTTCAAACATTAAGCTGTTGTTGGCAAAGGGACTGGGCAATACCAATAATCGGGATGCTGTCGAACCCCTGATTAAAATGCTTGCGACCAATGACCGCGGATTGAGAGAGGTAGCGAAGAAATCTTTGGAAAAGATTACAAAACAGGCCGATGGTAACGATCCCGCATGGTGGAAGCAATGGTGGATTCGCAACAAGTCAAAAACGCGGGAACAATGGCTGGAAGACATCGTATTAAAACAGGAAGAAAACACGAAACAGTTTGAATCAAAATGTGAGCAGTTGAAACTTGAAATAGCTCAAAAATCGATCAAACTGCTTGAACTCAGACCAGACAAATCGGACCCAAAACCCTTGATTGAAGCCATCAGGAGTGAATCTCCTGAAGTAAGAATATTCGCCGCAAAAGAATTAGTGAAGATCAAAGACCCTTCGGTAATCGATGTGTTGATTGATGCTACTTCCGACAAACAGGAAGATGTGCGTATTGAGGTAATTCAGACTTTGGGAGAAATTGCAGATGAGAGGGCCGTAAAACCCCTTGTTTATACCCTGGGAGATGAGAGTTTGGTTGTGCGGGAAAAAAGCGCAAAAGCCTTGGGTAAACTCGGAAGACCAGAGGCAGAAGAACCTCTTATTTCAGCATTAAACAGTAACACCAACGTAACTATTGTATGCGCCATCATAGAAGCACTGGGTCAAATAGGAGACACAAGGGCGGTCGAACCTTTGATTGCCTTCTTAAACCATAAAGAATCAATAATAAGAGAATGCGCGACTGCTTCACTTGGAAAGCTTCACGACAACCGTGCCGTAGAATCTTTGATTGCCGCCTTGAGTGATGAACAGGAACGTGTACGTTGGTTTGCCGCCGATAGCCTGGGCAAGATCGGCGACCCAATTTGTGTTGATTTGCTCATTAAATTACTTTCGGATACCAGTGCACGGGTACGAGAATCAGCAGTAACAGCATTAGGACAAATTGGAAATCAGCCGGCGATAGAATCGTTGATAAAAGCGCTTCAGGACGTCGACAAACGAGTAGCAGCACAAGCAGCGGAATCTCTCGTGAACATCAAAAACATGAACTTTGAAGTAATGGATACCGTGGCAAACACCTTTTACACCAACAAGGATTACAAAAGGGCTGAAGCCGTCCTTGAAAGACAGATTACAGAATACTCGAAACAGCCCGAACTCCAGGAAAAGATTTTGCAAACCAAGATCAAATTGGCCAAAACATTGTTTGTCTTAAAAGATTGTCAAAAGTCGCTGGCTCTCTACGAAGAACTGGTAAAGCGATTTCTCAATGACAATTCGATAAAAATTGAACTCATCCAGTGTTTAAAAGAAACGAAACAACATGACCGTGCCCTGGAATGGTACGTAACGTGGATCAAAGAATCACCTCAGAATAATCAATTGTGCTGGCAAGGCCGTCTGGAAATCTCCAATGACATGGTTGAACAGGGGAAGTATGATACGGTAAAAAGTCTTATCGATAATTTAATAGCAGAAGATCCAACTCTTGGCGGAAATGAGCTTAAACCACAATTCCAAAAATTAAGAGAATTATGCGTGTTAGAACTCTCCGCCACAAAAACGGCAAGCCAGAACGAGGAATCTAAACACCTCTCCCACCCGGAGGACAAAAAATAATCATGTTTGAGGCAATAACACTACCATGAAAATTCTTATTATTGGTGCTGGTGCCGTTGGGTTTAACCTGGCAAGGCAGTTATCAAAGGAAGGACATGACATATCCGTCGTCGAAAGAGACCTTGACCTGGTAAAGCGGATTACCGAAAAACTGGATGTCTCTGTGGTATCAGGGAGCGCCAGTTCGCCTGCAATCCTGGAAGAAGCCGGAATAAAAAATGCCGATATGGTATTAGCCGTTACCAATAGTGACGAGATCAATATGGTAGTTTGTATGCTCTCTCACAGTTATGGCGTCAAAACCAAAATTGCCAGGATAAGAAACCCTGAATTTACCGAAGAACAATTTATCATCAACCAGAATGAATTCCATATAGACCATGTTGTAAACCCGGAAAAGATCACCATTAATTCCATCCTGAATATTATTGGAACTCCTGGATCCATCTATGTGGCTGATTTCACCGCAGGAGACATCCTCTTGCGGGGGTTTAATGTACCAGCCGATGCGCCTATATCAGGGAAAAAACTCTCCGAATTAAGAGAAATCGAATCTACCGATTCCTTCCTCATCGTTGCCATTCAGAGGAAGGAAGAAATGCTTATTCCAACGGGTGAAACCAAATTGATGCCTAACGACAATATTTTTGTGCTGGTAGCTAAAGAGGCATTACCTTACTTCCTCCCGATGGTCAATAGACGTGCGGACGAGGTTGAAAAAGTCATTATTTACGGCGTAAATCGAGCAAGCCTTGAACTGGCAAAAAAACTGGAGGAGCAGAAGATCGGCGTTACGATAATTGAACCTGATAAGGAAAAAACACAGCAAGCCGCAACGGTTCTTGACAAAACCATCATCCTCCAGGGCAGCGCCCTTGATATAGACCTTCTGAAGGAGGCATCTATTGATATTGCCGATTTCTTTGTGGCTTTATCTGAAAGCGAACAGTCCAACATCCTGTCTGCGTTATTAGCAAAAAGACTCGGCGCAAAAAAAGCAATCGTTCTTACGGTTGACCCGGCCTTTGTACCCATTATTAATTCATTAGGTATGGATATCGTAATAAATCCAAGACTGATTACCGTTGGCTCTATATTACAACACATCAGGCGAGGCCACGCACTTTCTGTCGTAAAATTTCACAACAGCGAGGCCGAGGCTATGGAACTGGTGGCGGAGAAAGACTCTAAGATCGTGGGTAAGCCTCTGAAAGAGATATCCTTCCCGCAAGGCTCTATTCTGGGCGCCATTGTGCGTGAAGGCGCCATGCAGATACCAACCGGCAATACTCGCATAAACCCTGGTGAGAGTGTCATCGTTTTCGCCCTCCCCAATGCCATCGAAAAGATTCAATCCCTCTTCTCCGGCAAAAAAGACTGAACGGAAAATTACCTTTATTAGAGTGCATCCCTTATGAACATTCCCATTGTATTATCTACGGTAGGCAACCTTGTGCTTATGCTGGCAGGGATACTCCTTGTTCCACTGGGAGTAGCCTTTTATTATGAAGACGACTCAGCAGTATGGGCATTTATTTATACCATCATCATAACAGGCGTTCTGGGTGGATTGAGCAAGGCATTTTTTAGAAAAAAAAATGTGGCTATCAATATCCGGGAAGGTATCGCCATTGTCACCTTTAGCTGGCTTGTATGTATTTTTTTGGGCGCCCTCCCCTATTGGTATTCAGGCGTATGTACAACATATTGCGACGCCGTTTTCGAAACGACCAGCGGATTTACAACAACTGGTTCGTCCATTTTTAAAGACGTTGAGATATTGCCGCATAGTATCCTTTTTTGGAGGGCATTCACCAACTGGTTAGGCGGTATGGGGATCATCGTCATCTTTGTTGCCCTGCTGCCAGCTATGGGCGTGAGCGGCTACCAGCTTTTCAGCGCCGAGGTAAGCGGCCCAACAGCGGACAGATTAAGACCCAGAATCGGTGAGACTGCGAAACTATTATGGATTATTTATATTATCTTTACCGCCTCTATGATAGTGATGATCTTCTGCGGCGGTATGCCTGTTTTTGATGCGATATGCCATACCTTTACGACCGTATCTACTGGGGGGTTCTCTATAAAAAATACAAGCACTGCATACTATAACAGCCTGTATATGGAAATTGTAACCGCAGTCTTTATGTTTATCTGCGGATGTAACTTTTCACTTTACTACAGGGGTTTTCAGAAAAAATTTAAAAAAATCCTTAAAAATTCCGAGCTTAAATTCTTTGCAGTCTTGATTTTGATAGCAATCGTGTTTGTTGCTTTGGTTTTATACTTCAGTCAATCCGAATCCTTTAGTGGTGGGTTCAAGGACAATCGTTACTATGATTTAGGAAATTCTTTTCGATATGCTTTTTTTCAGATAATAACCGTATGCACGGGAACTGGTCACGTTTCTGCAGATTATGATTTATGGCCTAATTCCTGTCGTTTTTTATTGGTTCTCCTGATGTTCATAGGGGCTTGTGCAGGATCAACAGGCGGCGGTATAAAATGCGTGAGAATATTATTGTTGCTGAAATCGAGCATGCGGGAATTTGGCAGGATTTTAAGGCCGCGCATGGTAAAACATGTAAAGCTCAACGGCGAATCGGTAAGCGAAGAAATTATTACAGAGTGTTCTGTATTCTTTGTCGTGTATCTGGGATTCTTTGGTGTTTGTTCCCTGGCACTCATTGCATTAAACACAGATATAATTACCGCTTTTTCTGCTGTAGCAACGTGCATGGCCAACTGCGGGCCGGGACTGGCCAAGGTTGGTCCTATGACTAATTTTAGTGATATGGCATACGCCGGTAAGTGGCTATTAAGTTTCTGTATGCTTTTGGGCAGGCTGGAAATTTATAGTTTGCTACTTCTATTTTTACCGATCACATGGAAACGTTAGAATTCTATTGACTCATAAAAAATGAGATGATATACTTTTATTTCTTATGGGCGATTAGCTCAATTGGCTAGAGCACTTGCCTTACAAGCAAGGGGTCATAGGTTCGAGTCCTATATCGCCCACCATTGTCTGTAAACAAGAGTGAAAATAATTAAATTCAGGGGCCGTAGCTCAATTGGTTAGAGTACCAGACTGTCGATCTGGATGTTGCGGGTTCGATTCCCGTCGGCCTCGTTTTTTCTGCCCTTACAAATCAAAGACTTAACGTTTTTGACCCCCTCAAAAAACCGTCCACAAACCGTCCACAGAATCAAAAAAAAGGATAGCGTCTTGAATGATGATTATCCCTTATTTTATTTTTGGATAAATCCAGAAAACAGCAAAACTTTTTTCTGCCACAGTAGATCACTATTTGATCAACTCCACTTGAATTCCAAACCATTCATGGTATAATACACCAACAATGAAAGGTAAGCTTGTAAGACATATCAAAGTTAGAGAAGATACTGGCAATATCATTGAGGTTAAGATGTGGCGGGTAAATCCTTCTTTTGATAAACCGCATGGTTATTAATACCCCCTTGTTTACATTGTGAAAGGCAAGCGAGTTATAGGTTACGACAATAGCGAAGGTAAGGGAGACCATAGACATTACAAGGATAGTGAGGGATTATATCAATTTAAGGATTTAAAGACGCTTGTAAGGGATTTTTACAAAGATATTACAAAATACAAAGAGGGGAGATTATGAAGGTAAAAAGGGTTAAGATAGGGATAAGAAGCGCAAAGGACGTTCTTGATGATTTTGTTGCAGCCGGAGAAGCGATAGAGAGGGGAGAAGAAGTAAAGAGGGAGAAAGCTATTTACTTTGAAAGTATCGAGGGATTTAGAAAGGCGCTTACACCAAAGAGGCTTGAGTTGCTCCATTTGATTAGAGAAAAACAGCCTGGAAGCATTCAGGAGCTTACAAGACTATCAAAAAGGAACATTAAGAGCGTTGCAACCGATATTACTCTCCTGGAAGAACTGGGGTTGATTGATATGAAAAGGAAGAAAGAAGGACGGAGAGAGTCCATACCCGTAGTGAATTATAACAAGATAAACCTGGAAATTGCAGTTTAAGAACAATAAGTGAATAGGCAATTGGAAACCATTAAAACCGTTTTGATTATGCTTGAAGTGCCCGAAAACGTATTCTTAAAAGGTTATACTAAATACATAAAAAGCAAAACCTGCGTAACGTTCTCTGCTTAAAATGTTATAGGGAGGGTTGTGAAACATGTCTTTGCTAATATATTTAAACGCTGGTTTGTTTTATTGTAAGGTAAAGTTAAAAAGCATACCTATCTAACACATGGTATAGTTTTTATTTATAGGAAAAACGAAGAAGGATAAATCATGAATTCTACAAATAATAAATGGTTTAACTGGGGACTGTTTATAACTCTTTTTGTAAACACTGCAGTAGGTATTGGAGGATTATATATATCTTGTAAATTATCTTAATTTATCTAGAGATATTGAAAATAAAAAGCGCGAAATAAAGATTGAATATTTAATTAATGCTTA
>JAUSDH010000258.1 GCA_030650655.1 Candidatus Brocadiaceae bacterium | reverse complement strand
ACCTTTTTAATGCGGTATTTCATAACAGCCGAATAGATACCCTTGATCCAGGCACAGGTATTTCTTGGGAGACCGGACGACTCGGCGTCTTCAACCATTTTATAAGAAGACGGGTCGCAGACAAAAATATTATTCAGGTCTATCGGTATGTATCCCGCAGCGAAGACGATCTCAATGGGAATAGTTGATGTAATCCCAATAATCCTGTCTACGGGGAGGTCTTCCATAATGGGAAGTGTAGGGAGTAGATTGTCATTGAATTTTAAAGCCATGAAAAAATTATAACAACAACATCCGGAAAATAAAAACGTAATTAATTCGTTCGTATTTGAGAATTATAGCACGTGCTGTGAAACGTAATCATACCAAACGTCTTGGTTCAATCAAAGACGATTGAACTAGCGAAAGAGCAAAATTAAAGACCCTATCCCGATGCTTCCCCGTTAGTAGTACAACAAGAGAATTACTTGATTATATTTCCGGAACAGCGTAAAACGCTACTGAATCTAGGAGATATAATATAGATATAGTTTTCCCAAAATAATGATGTAAAATAATGCAATATTTGGGATGTCTAATACAAAGTTAGGCAAAAGAAATAGAAATGGACAATCCAGAACAGCAACCCACGACGGCGACACCTCCGGCAAAACGCGTAGTTCCTCGGCAGCCTGGGGAAGTCATCACAAGCATGGCAACCGGAAACAGCTATACAATGGGCGATAGAATTGGCGAAGGGCACTTCGGTGTCGTCTATTCATGCCAAGATGATTGGAACAATGATCTCGCCGCAAAAGTTCTAAAACCAATCGGGAGCTACGAACAAGTCAAAGCATTGGCGGAGAACGAGCTATCCAAGCTGTTACAACTGCGCAACCCATACATCACATACGTTTACGATGCTTTTGAGTTCAGAGATACATCTACATTATCACCGAGAGGTGCTACTGCCCCGTTACAGAACTCTTTCAAAACGACAAATTCAACGGTCAAGACTGGCTCATGCCGATTGCACGGTGTCTCCTGCAAGCAGTACATTATTTGCATGTAAATAATTATGTACATCAGGACATCCATCCCGGCAATGTTTTCGCGTCCTTTGTGAAGGACGAAATGATGCCGAACAAGAATAAGGCGATTCAGTTCAAGCTCGGCGATCTCGGCGTTGCAAAACTGTTCACCCATATTGACGCCAAAAACACTCGAGCCCAGTGGATGTTACCGCCAGAGGTACTGAGTCCATCAGACTAAGGCCCGATTGACAGACGCATAGACATTTATCATGCAGGACTTCTCTTACTTCAGCTTGTCTACTCGAAGGAATTGAAATTCACACAAGATGAAATACTCAATGGTCGCCCCAGAAAGATGGCACTTGCGCTTCCCGATCCCTATCGAATCGCATTGGAAAAGGCACTTCGGCGACGTGTCGCATACCGCACAGCAACTGCAATGGAGCTGTGGAGAGACCTGCACACACCAGAACCCGAAACGGCGCAAATTACTGCATCGACGAAATTAATCTAAGGCGAATGGGTTAAGAGGGACACCCATTAGAATCAAAGCAGATTTGCCATGACAAAAGAATACACTCCCTTTTCCCTTGCCTTTCCTCAGTCTTTGCTAAATCTTTCTGCGCCCAACTGCAAGCATCCGTGTCCTCACGTATCAAGACTGAAACCTTTCTGATTGACATATAAATATAAGTGATATAAGATTGTTGTCTGATATTTTGGTTCCGGTTGCAAACCTGAGACAGCGCAGTACGTTTGAAATTACTAGACGTAAATGTAGGGGCAATTCATGAATTGCCCCCTACATATGATATATGCAAAAGCTTTTTAAACAACCATAAGCGCAATTTATCAAGAGACGAAATAGAGCTGAAAATCGTATTTATGAAAAACGCAGAAATAATCAATAAAAAACCTGTAACAGATGGCCTCCTGGATTACGAAAGGACTTACGAGGAATTTTCGTGGGAAGCCATTAAAAAAGATATCTGCATAAGAAATAATAAGGTAAACATCGCCTATGAGGCTATTGACAAGCACGCCCAGTCATGGCGAAAGAATAAAGTTGCATTGTATTGGGAGGGCGCTGATGGTACCTGTCAGAAGTACACCTTCATGGAGATGAAGAAACTTTCCGACAAGTGTGCCAATATGCTCCAGAAATTAGGGGTTAAAAAAGGAGACCGTGTATTTATATTCCTGCCCCGGTTACCGGAGCTTTATATCAGCATGATAGCCATTGCAAAACTCGGCGCCATTGCGGGTCCTATGTTTTCTGCCTTTGGACCTGATGCGGTACGCGACCGTTTGCATAATAGTGAGGCCAGTGTTTTAATCACTACACCCGAATTGAAAGAGCGTATCGAAACGGTGTTGTGGGAGTTACCAAAATTAGAACATATCGTATTGGTCAATGTCAAAGAAGACTATGAATTGGAAGAAAGTGATGTATGTTATAAAACGTTGATGAAAGATGCCCCGGATAAGTTTGAAATGGAATGGATGGAATGGGAAGACCCCTTATATATCCTGTACACCTCCGGTACCACCGGTAAACCAAAAGGTATAACCCACGTCCACAATGACATGATTTCACATTCTATCACTACCAAATGGGTTCTGGACCTGAGAGACGACGACGTGTACTGGTGCACCGCTGATCCTGGCTGGGTGACAGGAACGGTGTATGGATTGTGGGGACCGTGGCTGAACGGCGTCTCTTCTTATATTTTTGACGGCCGGTTTGACGCCGCCAAGTGGTATGAGATTATTCAAACTTTTAAGATTACCGTATGGTACAGCGCCCCTACGGCTTTGCGGATGTTAATGAAGGCCGGTGACGACCTTGTAAAAAAATATGATTTAAGCAGTTTAAGGTATATTTGCAGCGTCGGTGAACCGCTTAATCCCGAGGTGATTCGGTGGGGTTTGAAGGTTTACGGATTACCCATTCACGATAATTGGTGGCAAACGGAAACGGGATCCATTATGATTGCAAATTACCCCTGTTTGCCGATAAAGCCAGGTTCTATGGGCAAGCCTTTTCCTGGTATAAAAACGGCTATTATTGACGGCAATGGCAATGAACTACCAGTCGGGCAGCATGGACTTTTGGCATTAAAACCCGGCTGGCCTTCTATGCTGAGGAAAGTATGGGGAGACGAGAAACGGTTTAAAGAATATTTCAGCATAAACGGTTGGTACGCAACGGGCGATACGGCCTATAAGGACGAGGATGGTTACTTCTGGTTTGTGGGAAGGGCAGATGATGTCATCAATACCTCAGGACACAGGGTGGGTCCGTTTGAGGTAGAAAGCGCATTACTCGAACACAGGGCTGTAGCAGAATCGGGTGTGATTGGAAAACCCGATGCTGAAAGGGGAGAAATTATCAAGGCATTTGTAGTACTTCATGAAGGTTTTGCACCCTCGAAGGATTTGGAAGAAGAACTGAAGAAATTTATACGGCATCGCCTGGCAGCACACGCATACCCGCGTGAAATAGAATTCTGTACAAATTTACCCAAAACCCGCAGTGGTAAAATTATGCGC